>VGEJ01000182.1 GCA_016869335.1 Alphaproteobacteria bacterium
CATTCACGAAGATGAGGGGCACATCCGGGTCGGTGGCTTGCCCTTGGGGGGCGCCTCGCGCATGAGATACCAGAGGCCCAAGCCGACGCCGCCAATGTATTTGCGCAGCACTTCCTCATCGGGGAGTGGTTCCCGCGCGACGGTTCGCCCGGTCAGATCTACGCGCAGGATGTGAGACGCGTACCCTCCGCGAATGGCCATGGTCTCCTCCCACCGCCGACAGCAGCGGCAATCCGGCGGGCCAGCCTAGCCCCCCCTGCCAACGAGCTCTTGATCCACATCAGCCGGTGTGGATCGCGCCTCGCTGGCAGCGCCGCCGAGAGACTCGGGATTTGGGCATCGGCGCCCCGGCGGGCGCAGCGTCCGCCGGTCGGCGCGGCTCAGTCGAAGACAACCTTGGGGAAGTAGAACGAGACGATCCAGTTCGGCAGGTCGACGATCTCGCTGATCCGGAGATCGCCGCACACGCTGCAGAGGACATAGGCCTCGTGCGGCGCCAAACCGTGCAGTTTGGCGAGCAGGTCGATCATGCCGCGGACCGCTGTCTTCGCCCCTGCCATCAGATCGGGGCCGACGCCGGTCGTGACCCAGTAGCCCTTGGCATCCAGATGGCGGGTCACCGGGCCCGCCGTCTCGAAGCGGGGGAACGCGAGGTTCGCTTTCTTGACCAGGTCGATGCGGAGCGCGATCCGCATCGGCGTCTTGATCGCCGAACCGCAGACCTCGCCATCGCCCTGGGCGGCGTGGGGATCGCCCGCCGAGAACAGCGCGCCGGGAACCTCGACCGGCAGATAGAGGGCGCTGCCGAGCCCGAGGTCGCGCAGTCCATGTTGCCGCCGACCCGGCGGGGCGGCACCACGGAGTGCAGGCCGGGCTCGGCCAGCTCGGTGCCCAGCACGCCCGGAAAGAAATGCAGCGGAACGCGCGCGGCGCGCCCGTAGGCGACAGGTGTCCGGCCGGTGGCGTCATAGCGCCACAGGCTCAGATGAGGATCGGGGAAGTCCTGCGCCAGCAGCCCAAAGCCCGGAAAGAGGATCGTCCAGCCGAAACCCGATGCCGTGAACCCCTCGATCGTGACCTTAAGCGCATCGCCCGGCTCGGCGCCGGCGACGAGCACTGGTCCGGTCGCCGGGTTGACCCGCGCGAAGTCGAGACCGGTGATATCGGCGCTGGTCCAGGCCGGCGTGAAGTAGCCGTCCGAGGCGTCCATGATGTCGAACTCGACCACCTCGCCCGGCGCCACTTCCAAGACCGCCGGCCGGCTGTTGTCCCAGCCATAATGCCGATGCCTGTGGTGAATGGTGTGGGGCACGGCGGCGTGCTCAGAGCGTCACGCGGATCGCGCCGGCGCCGGTGTGCGGATCGCTGCCGCCGACGGGGGAGAACCGGGCGGGGACGAGGATTCGGTTTTCCATCGTCATCACGCACGGCAGCAGCCGCGCAACCTGCTTCATGTAGGCCTTGTTCTTGAACAGCTTGGTGCGACGCCGGGCCCGATCCTCGAGATCGGTGTAACCCCACATGTGCACGATCTGGCTCAGGTCGCCGCCGATCTCGGTCTCCCACATGCCGATGAAGCAGCCGAGGATGCGCGCCTGGATCGCGAGGCAGCCCTCCTCGAAGATCGTGAGGAACTCCTGCGAGCGCCCCGGATGACAGATGTAGTAGCGCTCCTCGATGATCACGGTGGCCTCCCGGTTATGCGGTTGGGCGAGGATAGCCAAGCCCCCCGGCGGCCACAACGGCGCGCGGGACTGTGGAAAGCGGGGATATCCGCGAGAGGCGGTGCCGCTGGCGCGAGGGCCTGCTATCGTGGGGCATGACACGGACTCCGGTGCAGGGCTCGCTGCCCGAGGTTGGCGACGCGCCGGTGGCGGAGGAAAGTGCATTCGGCACCGGACTGCTGCCCGCGCAGGATCTCCGGGCCGCGATCGGGCGGGGCGAGATCGCCGCTGACATGGCGATCACCGAGGAGCAGATCCAGCCCGCCAGTCTCGACCTGCGGCTGGGCGACGCCGCCTATCGGGTCCGTTCGAGCTTCCTGCCCGGCCGCTGCTCGATCCGGCAGCGCATCGACGCTTTCGCTATGCACCGGCTCGACCTGGGCGCGGGCGCCGCGCTCGAACGCGGCTGCGTCTACCTCGTGCCGCTGGTCGAGCGACTGCGGCTCGGCGCCAAGGTCTCCGCGATCGCGAATCCGAAGAGCTCGACGGGACGGCTCGATGTCTTCGCACGGCTCATCACCGACTACGGCAGCGAGTTCGATCGCGTGCCCCAGGGCTACCGCGGACCCCTGTGGGTGGAGCTGGCCCCGCGCTCGTTCAGCATCATCGTGCGGGCCGGCTCGCGGCTGAACCAGATCCGCCTCAAGCGCGGCTCGCCCGTGCCCACCGACCGCGGTCTGCGCCGGCTGCACGAGAGCGTCGGCCTGATCGAGGCCCAGGAGAACGCCCCGGACATCCGCAAGGGGCTGATCGCGATCAGCGTCGATGCGCGTGGCGCCGGGCCCGGCAGCGTGATCGGCTACCGCGCCCGCAAGCACGCCGGCATCATCGATGTCGACCGCGTCGCGGCGTACGACGCGGAAGCCTTCTGGGAGCCGATCCTGGCCCTGGACGACCAGGCCATCGTGCTCGACCCCGACGACTTCTACATCCTGGCCTCGCGCGAGGCGATCACCGTGCCGGCCGACCACGCGGCCGAGATGGTCGCCTACTCGACGCCGGTCGGCGAGTTCCGCGTCCACTATGCGGGGTTCTTCGACCCGGGCTTTGGCCTGGCCGAGATCGGCGGGGCGGGAACCCGTGCCGTGCTCGAGGTGCGCTCGCACGAGGTGCCGTTCCTGATCGAAGACGGCCAGATCGTGGGCCGCCTGTTCTATGAGCGCCTCCGGGCGCGGCCCGACAAGCTCTACGGCACCCAGATCGGCTCGTCCTACCAGCGCCAGGGCCTGATGCTGAGCAAGCACTTCCGTCCCCGTGAACGGGCGGCGGGCGGGCTTGCTTGACAGCCCGGGGACCCTCAAGTACACGGGGCCACCCCTGGGGGTGTAGCTCAGTCGGTTAGAGCGCCGGCCTGTCACGCCGGAGGCCGCGGGTTCGAGTCCCGTCACTCCCGCCATCCCCAACGCGCGCCCCGGCGCGGAGCAAGGGGTCGCCGTGCGCTTACCCGTGCTCGCCACCGTGCTCGAGGCCTACCTGTTCGTGTGGCGGGAGCGCCGCGATCTGTCGATCCTCGCCTTCCCTGCGGTCGCGGTCCTGGCCGTCATGGGCACCTTAGCGATGGCGCTGGCCTCGGGAGGGGAGCCGGACACCCCGCGCGGCGGCCTCGGCGTGTTGCTCGATCTCGCGATCGGTGCCCTGAACCTGGGTCTTGTTGTGCTGTTTTCCGTGGCGTGGCATCGCAAGTTCCTGGTGCCGGGCGAGGCCATCACGGTGCGCGAGGCGCTGCGCTGGCAGCGTCGGCACACCCGGTTTCTGCTGTACGCGCTCGGTGTGGTGGCGCTGAGCTGGCTGGTCATCCTCGCCGGCTCCGTGGTGCCGCTGATGATGGGCGCGGCGGCGGGCGGCATCGCACCGGCGACCGTGCTCCTCGTCCTGACGGCCATCGCCGCGGCGTTGTTCGTCTATGCCCGGCTCTCTATGCTGTTCCCGGCGGCAGCGCTCGACCGCGTGCTCGGCATTCAGCAGTCCTGGCTCCTGACGGCGCGGAACGGCGTTCGGCTGGCCCTGGCCATCGTGTTGTCTTCCGTGGTGTACCTGCTTGCCGCGCTCGGGCTCGGACTGGCGCTCGACGCCGCCTTTGGCGATTCGGCAGTGCGAACCAGTCTGACCGTTCAGCTCATCGGCGCCCTGGTTCAGCACGGCTTGGCCTTCGCGGGCCTGGCCGCCGGCGTCACGGTGCTCTCCATCGCATATCGTGAGCTGACCCGCGGATCGGCGCGCGCCGCGCCGCTTTAACGATCCGTGCGCAATAGGCCGATAGAACGGCGGCGGCAGGCGCGGGGAGGCGCCGCCGATGGCCTTTCACCCCTGCGGAGCCATCCTTATAATGCGCGCGCCCGTGGGGCACCGGTTCCGCCCGTGGGGCCAGGCTCCCGCACGCTCACCGCTGGCGACCCGTCATGAATGCGCTGCTCGCCGAGTACCTGCCGATCGTGATCTTCCTGATCATCGCTGCCGGGATGGCCATCGCCGTCCTCGCCGGGTCGTACCTGGTCGCGCCGCAGCGGCCCGATGCGGCGAAGCTCTCGGCCTATGAGTGCGGCTTCGATGCGTTCGAGGACGCCCGCCGCCAGTTCGACGTCCGCTTCTACCTCGTGGCGATCCTCTTCATCATCTTCGACCTCGAGGTGGCCTTTCTGTTTCCGTGGGCCATATCGCTATCGAAGATCGGTGTGTTCGGGCTGATCTCGATGCTGGTCTTTCTCGGGGTGCTGACGGTCGGGTTCATCTACGAGTGGAAGAAGGGAGCGCTCGAGTGGGAGTAGAGGGCGCCGTGGTCGAGCGCGAGGCGGCGTTTCGCACCGCCTCGGACGAGCTGGCTGATAAGGGCTTCCTGGTCACCAAGCTCGATGCGCTGGTCAACTGGGCGCGGACCGGCTCGCTGTGGTGGATGACGTTTGGCTTGGCGTGTTGCGGCGTCGAGATGATTCATGCCTCGATGCCGCGCTACGATCTCGAGCGGTTCGGCTTCGCGCCGCGCGCGACACCCCGCCAGTCGGACGTGATGATCGTTGCCGGGACCCTGTGCAACAAGATGGCGCCGGCGCTGCGCAAGCTCTACGACCAGATGGCCGAGCCGCGCTACGTCATTTCGATGGGGAGCTGCGCCAACGGCGGCGGCTACTACCACTACTCCTACTCGGTAGTGCGCGGCTGCGACCGCATCGTGCCGGTCGATGTCTACGTGCCGGGCTGCCCGCCAACGGCCGAGGCGTTGGTCTACGGCGTGCTGCAGCTCCAACGGAAGATCCGCCGCACGGCGACGATCGCGCGCTGATCCATGACTTTCCGCGCGCGCGCCAGCACCGGTCTCGTGCGATCTGCGCACGGAGCTTGCGATGGATGAAACGCTGCGCGAACTCAAGGAGTACCTGGCCGGCGTGCTTGGGGCAGCGCTGGTCGATGCGACCATCGTGCGTGGCGAACTCACCCTCCGCGTCAAGCGCAATACCGTGGTGCGGGTTCTAACGCTGCTGCGCGATGACGCGAACTGCCAGTTCCAACAGCTCATGGACGTGTGCGGGGTCGACTATCCCGAGCGGGCAGAGCGCTTCGAGGTTGTCTACCACCTGCTCAGCCTCAAGAACAATTTACGGATTCGGGTCAAGGTCGACACCGACGCCGAAACGGCGGTGCCCTCGGTGACGGGCGTCCACGCCGCCGCCAACTGGTTCGAGCGCGAGGCGTGGGACCTCTACGGCATCTTCTTTGCCGACCACCCCGATCTCCGCCGCCTCCTCACCGACTACGGTTTCGAGGGCCACCCGCTGCGCAAGGACTTCCCGCTGACCGGCCGGGTCGAGGTGCGCTACGACGACGAGCAGAAGCGCGTGGTCTACGAGCCGGTCAAGCTCACCCAGGAGTTTCGCGTGTTCGACTTCATGAGCCCGTGGGAGGGCACGCCGCCGCGCCTTCCCGGCGACGAGAAGGCCGGGGCTTGAGGCGATGGCCGAAGCGCAGATCCGCAGCTACCACCTCAACCTCGGCCCGCAGCACCCCGCTGCGCACGGCGTGCTGCGGCTCGTGCTCGAGCTCGACGGCGAGGTGGTCGAGCGCGCCGACCCGCATATCGGACTCCTCCATCGCGGCACCGAGAAGCTGATCGAGTACAAGACCTACCTGCAGGCGGTGCCGTACTTCGATCGGCTCGACTACGTG
>VGEJ01000183.1 GCA_016869335.1 Alphaproteobacteria bacterium
CACGGACCGCGGTGCTTGATCGAACCGACCATGGCGGTGGGCATGGGCAGCAGCGTGGTGCGATAGGGGTGAGGGGGCCGGCGGCCCCCTCACCCGTCATCGATCAACGGTACGCGTTGGCTTTGGCGCTGAACTGAGCGACCGCGTCCTTCTGCTTGTCGCGGCCGATCTGATCGGTCACCTTCTCCGCCGCCGCGCAGGACTCATCGAGGGCAGTCTTGGCGTCCTGCCCACCGATCGCGGCCTGGATCGCGTTCTCGATCAGGTCGTGGTACTTCTGCGCCTGCACAACCGTCAGATCCTGCACGCCGTTCTCGCCGCCCGCCTTGAGGGCGTCGAGGTACTCACCGGCGTTGGACCACAGGTTGCGGAAGTTCTCGGCCGAGTAGTGCGAGACCCGGAAGGGATCGCGGATCGAGTAGCCGAGGCTCGTCTTGCCCAAGCTGACTTCCTTGCTGTTCGACCATTGCGCGAACAGGTAGGCGGCCTCCTGGTTGCTGCTCTTGCCGCTGACCGATATCAGCCAGCCGACCGCAAGCTCGGGCGAGCCACCCGGTGGCACCGCATAGCCAACCTTGCCCTCGACCTTCGAGGGCGGCACCCAGTTCATCGCCTCGATGTCGGTGCCGATGTTCTGGACCCAGCGGCCCACGCCCGGCCAAGTGTAGTGCAGCACGGTCGTACCGGAGAGAAACGCGGCGCCGGCCTCGACGAAGCCCCAGGCATCAACCCCTGGCGGCATGTAGCGCCGCTGGTTGACGTAGTCGGTGAGCGACTTGACGCCCGCCTCCGAGTTCCAGGTGCACGTCGCGTTCTCGTCAAAGAACCGCCCGCCATAGTCGCGGAACATATCCATCCAGTAGTACAGCGTGATGCCCTTCTGCCGGGCGTTCGCCGACCCGTACATATCGGGGGCGAACTTGTCGGTGATGAACTGCGAGATGTCGTCCCACTGCTTCCAATCCTTCGGCGCGGCGAGGTCGTAGCCGTACTTCGCCTTGAACTCATCCTTGTTGGCCGGGTCCTCGAGCACATCCTTGCGGTAAAGCATGACGTGGACGTCGCCGTCGTCCGGGAAGCCCCAGATCTTGCCCTTGTACTCGCCCCACCCCTTGTAGGCGGCGGCGATGTCGTCGTAGTCCTCCTGATAGCCGTATTGGGCCATCCAGTCGTCCAGCGGCACGATCGCGCCCATCTCGGCGAGGTCGGGCATGTAGGCCGGCGCCACGTCCAGGACGTCGAAGCTACCGGGCCCCTTGAAGTCCTGCACCGTGGTGACGAACATCTCGTTCGTCGGTGCCGAGGTCTGCGTCACGGTGATCCCGGTGAGCTCCTTCCACTTGCGTGAGTTGTAGAGCTCCCAGCCAATCTCTTGCAGCCCGGCCTCGCTGTGCAGAGCCAGAGTAACGCCGGAGTACTTCTCCTTCGCCGCGTTGGCAGCGCGCTCGCCGGCGGTCTCGGCAGCGACCGTACCTATCCCACACACGACCCCCAAGGCAGCCGCAACGGCGGCCGTACTGCGTAGCCACATCACTAGGTCCTCCTCTGCTCACGGGGCCCCACCCCGAAAATAGCCATCCGCAACAGTAGCAATTCTGCGTCGCATCCCTACGCGACGATTGGGCCGATTACGCACGGATTGGCGAAATGAGTCAAGAAAGTGAACCCGCCGCCGCTCGCCGCGCCGGCGCAAGACGCGTCGCCGGGGTCCGCAGCAGCACGCGCTCCACGCACACCATCGCGCGCAGGCGCTGCGCCAGCTTGCCCGCCTCCGCCGCGCTCAGGCCGTGGACGTCGACCTCGATGCGCAGCTCGCCGTCTTCGCCCTGCAGACGGCCGGCGAAGCGACGCGGCACGATGTCGCGAAGCGCGAAGACCTCGAGCACCCGCGAGAGGGTCTGCGGTTCCGCCGACGCGCGGACGGTGAACGATACGGGATGGCGATCAGGCGAGGTCATGGCACAGGCGATCCTTCTTCGTGGCAACGACGCGGACAGCGGCGTCCCGGTCCCCGGCGAGGACCGGGCCGGTAATTCGCCTGCCTGCGACGTACTCCGAAGGGGCGCACGTGGCCATGGTCGCATCCCTTAGCAACGGCGACCGTGCGGGTCAAGTCATGGCCCGTGCCGTCGACCTCCGATCGAGCCGCAGGAGCGACAGCGGCAACGCTCCGGCCAACGTCGCGCCCGCGATCATGTAGACCATCGGCAGCGGCGTGCCGTCGCGGAGCAACCCCATGATGAGCGTCGCGGCCGCGGCGAGCGCCATCTGGATGAAGCCGAGCAGCGCCGAGGCGGTGCCGGCGATGTGCGGGTGCGCGCTCATCGCTCCGGCCGTCGCGTAAGGGAACACCAGCCCGATGCCGCACCCGATCACCATCATCGGACCGAGGATGGTGGCCGCGCTGAACGCCCCGGACCAGGCCAGCGCCACCATGATCAGTCCACCCAGGATCGTGGTCGCGGTGCCGGCCGCGGCGGCGGTCGGGATCGCGATGCGCCGCGACAGCCGGCCGGCGAGCAGCGAGGAGGTCGCGAATGCGCCGACCCCAAGGAGGGAGAACCAGCCGTAGGCGGTCTCGGAATAGCCGAGCATCTCGATGAACACGAACGGCGACTCGGAGATGTAGGCGAACAGGCCACCGAACACGAGGCTCGAGTACAACGTGTAGGCGAGGAACGGCGGCGAGCGCAGCAGCGCACCGTAGCCCCCGATCATACTTGGGCGTACGCCGGCCGCCGTTGCCCCGCGCGGACTGGTCTCAGCGAGTACGCGCATGGTCCCAGCCCGACGGCGACGCCAAAGCCTGCGACCAGAAGAAAGTTCGCCTGCCAGCTAAACCAGACCCTGCCAGCCAAACCAGACATGGACGTGGGAGCCGATGGTCGGCGCCAGCGCCGGTGAGAGGGCCAGCACCATGCCGAGGCCATGACCCGGGCCGCCTCGCCCCGATCATAAAGATCGCGGACGATTGCGCGTCCGACGACGGCACCGGCGCAGGCGCCCACGCTCTGCACCAGACGTGCCGCGATCAGTTCCCCGACGTCGCGGGCAAGCGCGCAGGCGATCCCTGCGGCGACATACACCGCAAGGCCGCCCAACAACACCGGGCGGCGCCCGACGCGATCGGACAGCGGACCCAGCGCGAGTTGGCTCAACGCGAACCCCGCAAGGTACACGGTCAGGGTGAGCTGCATCGCGGTGCCGGTGGTGCCGAGATCGAGCGTCATCGCCGGCAGCGACGGCATGTAGATGCTGGTCGAGAACTGGCCGAGCGCGATGACCGCGGAGACCAGAGTGATCACGAGGACGGGGCGCGATTTCTTGACACGGAGCGGATTGGGCCGGCCACCATCGCAGGCTGCCCGAGCGCGATCAAGCCGCCACCGGTCCGCTGCGGTTGGCGCCTGGGCGCGGTAGAATGCCCCATGACCGCGACATCGGTGCTCTCCGTCCTCATCGTCATCGCGCTCGCCGTCACCCTCGGCGTGCTCGGTGTCGGCGTCGTGTCCATGCTGCGTGGCGGCGAGTTCAACCGCCGCTACGGCAACAAGCTGATGCAGGCCCGCGTCGCCTCGCAGGGTGTGACCATCGCGCTGATCGTCATCTACTTCTTGGTCGAGCGCGGCTGAGACGCGATGGTCCGGCTCACCCGCATCTATACCCGCGGCGGCGACAAGGGACAGACCTCGCTCGGGGACGGCACCCGCTTGCCGAAACACAACCTTCGCGTTGCCGCATATGGCACCGTCGAAGAGGCCAACGCCGCCATCGGTCTGGCGCGATTGCACGCGAGCGGCGAGGCCGATGCCATGCTTGCACGCATTCAGAACGACCTGTTCGACCTCGGCGCCGATCTGTGTACCCCGGGCGGGCCCGATGATCGGGCGCTCCGCATCGTGCAGACTCAGATCGACCGCCTCGAAGCCGAGATCGACGCCATGAACGCGGACCTCGGCCCGCTCGATTCGTTCATCCTGCCGGGCGGCACCGCCGCGGCGGCCCACCTCCACCTCGCGCGCACGGTGGTGCGGCGGGCGGAGCGGCTGATCGCCAAGCTCGCGGCTGTTGAGCCGATCAATCCCCGCGCGCTCATCTATGCCAACCGGGTGTCCGACCACCTGTTCGTCTTGAGTCGCGCGCTGAACGACGGTGGACGGCGCGACGTGTTGTGGCGGCGCGGCGGCAACCGCTGAGCGCGCGTCCGTTGACACCCCCGGGCCGCGGCCCTATTCGTTAGCGCGGAGGTGCGGCCGATGAAGATCCTCGTGACGGTCAAACGCGTGGTCGACGCCAACGTCAAGATTCGCGTCAAGCCCGACCAGACCGGCGTGGATCTCGCCAACGTCAAGATGGCGATCAACCCCTTCTGCGAGGTCGCCGTGGAGGGCGCGGTACGCCAGCGCGAGGCCGGGCGCGCCACCGAGGTCGTCGCGGTGTCGGCTGGGCCGGCAAGCTGCCAGGAGACGCTCAGGACGGCGATGGCCATTGGCGCCGACCGCGCCATCCTGGTCAAGACGGACGTCGAGCTGCAGCCGCTCGCGGTAGCCAAGTTGCTCAAGGCGGTGGCCGAGCGCGAGAGGCCGATGGTGGTCCTGCTCGGCAAGCAGGCGATCGATGACGATAGCAACGCCACCGGCCAGATGCTTGCCGCGCTGCTCGGGTGGCCGCAGGGCACCTTCATCTCGAAGCTCGAGTTCGGCGACGGGGTCGTGACCGTGCAGCGCGAGATCGATGGCGGCCTGCAGACGCTCTCGCTCACGCTGCCCGCGGTGCTGACGACCGACCTCCGGCTGAACGAGCCGCGCTACGCCTCGCTGCCCAACATCATGAAAGCCAAGCGCAAGCCGATCGAGGAGCTGACGCCGGAAGCGCTGGGCGTCGACGTGACGCCGCGGCTCAAGCTGATCGAGATGCGCGAGCCGCCGGCGCGCCCGGTCGGACAGAAGGTCGCCAGCGTCGCCGAGCTCGTCGCCCGGCTGCGCGACGAAGCAAAGGTCATCTGATGCCGGTGCTCGTCCTCGCCGATCACGACAATGCGCGCCTGCAACCGGCGACGCTGAGCGTCGTCACCGCCGCCAAGGCGTTCGCCGAGCCGATCGCCATCCTGGTGGTGGGACACGGGTGCGCCGCCGCCGCCGAGGCGGCGAGCCGGATACCGGGCATCGAGCGGGTGCTCGTGTGCGATGACGCCCGTTATGAGCATCTGCGCGCGGAGCCGGTTTCGGTCCTCATCGCCGGCCTGGCCGGTGCCTACGGCGCCGTCCTCGCCTCGACCTCGACAACCGCGAAGAACATCATGCCGCGGGTGGCGGCACTGCTCGATGTCGCGCCCATCTCGGACATCGCGGCCGCGCTCGGACCAGACCGGTTCGTGCGCCCGGTCTATGCCGGCAACGTGCTCGCCACCGTGCAGTCGAGCGATCGGATCAAGGTCATCACGGTGCGCACCTCGCAGTTCGAGAAGACAGGAGCCGAGGGCGGCAGCGCGGCCATCGAAGCCGTGCCGGCGGGCGCGGCATCGGAGAGCTCGCGTTTCGTCGGCCACCAGCTCAGCGTGTCGGAACGGCCCGAGCTCACGGGGGCGCGCGTGGTGATCTCCGGCGGCCGCGGCATGGCGAGCGGCGAGAATTTCAAGCTGCTCGAAGCGGTCGCCGACAAGCTCGGCGCCGCCGTGGGCGCGAGCCGCGCCGCGGTCGATGCGGGCTTCGTCGGCAACGATTATCAGGTCGGCCAGACCGGCAAGATCGTGGCCCCCGAGCTCTATATCGCGGTCGGCATCTCGGGCGCGATTCAGCACCTGGCCGGCATGAAGGATTCGAAAGTCATCGTGGCGATCAACAAGGACGCCGAAGCACCGATCT
>VGEJ01000184.1 GCA_016869335.1 Alphaproteobacteria bacterium
CGAAGGCCTGGAGCTGGCGGAAGTCGCCATCGGTGCGGCTTACGACGAGCGCTGGGAAGCACTCAAGGTCGAGGGCCGCTTTACCACCGGCGACCCGCTGGCGGTGACGCTGGGTGGGCGCGGGGGCGGGGATGGCGAGGGCCGCCGGCTCGCAGTCCGCACCGACAACGCCGGCGCCTTCCTCCGCGCCCTCGATCTGTTTGATACTGTTGAGGGCGGCACCCTCAATCTCTCTGCCGACGTGGTCGACGCCGCCGGGCATCCCGTGCGCGGGCTGTTGCAGATCGACGACTTCCGCGTGGTCCGGGCCCCTGTGCTCACCCGCCTCCTGACGCTCGCCTCGCTTACGGGGATTGCCGAGGTGCTGCGCGGACAAGGCATCTCGTTCACCCGGTTTCGTGCTCCGTTCGAGCTGGCCGGCGACCGTATCACCACCACTCACGCGCGCGCCGTCGGTCCCGCCATCGGGGTGACCGTGGCCGGCACCATCGACCGCGCGACCGATGTCGCCGACCTCGCCGGCACCATGGTCCCCGCTTACACCATCAATTCGATCCTCGGCAGCATCCCGATCCTCGGCAGCATCCTCGGCGGCAAGGAGGGCGAAGGGGTGATCGGACTCACCTATCGTATCGCTGGGCCGCGGAGCGACCCCGAGATCACCGTGAACCCGCTGTCGGCGCTGGCGCCAGGCGTGTTGCGCGATCTTGTCACCAGCCTGGAACGGGGCGCCGGCCAAGCCAGCGAGCCGCGTCCGGACGGTGGGTTCGAGCCGCCAGGACGCCAGTAAGAGCCTTCAGTCCGTGCGTACGAGCGCGTGGCGCTTGCGTCCGGCCGAGATCTTGACAAACCCGTCCTGCCCGAGATCGGCGAGGGTCACACGGTGCAGCTCGCTGGCGACCACCGCGCCGTTGATGCGCAGCCCGCCGCCCTTGATCAGCCGGCGCGACTCGCCCCGCGAGGCGGTGAGGCCGGTGCGGTGGAGGAGCTCGAAGGCGGCGACCCCGGCGCTCAGCTCGGCGCGCGGGATGGCGATGGTCGGCAGCTCCGCTCCGGCCGCTCCCTCCTCGAAGGTGTGGCGCGCCGTCGCTTCGGCGGCCGCGGCGGCCGCGGCGCCATGGCAAAGCGCGGTCGCCTCGGTGGCGAGGCGTTTCTTGGCCTCGTTCAGTGCCGCGCCCGACAGTGCCTCGAGGGCCGCGATTTCCGCGAGCGGCAGCTCGGTGAACAGGCGCAGGAAGCGGCCGACGTCGGCATCATCGACGTTGCGCCAGAACTGCCAGTAGTCATAGGGCGCCAGGGCATCCGCGCTCAGCCACACGGCGCCGTGGGCGGACTTGCCCATCTTATCGCCCGCCGCGGTCGTGATGAGCGGGGTCGTGAGGCCAAACAAGGCACGGTCATCGACGCGGCGCGCCAGTTCAACGCCATTGACGATGTTGCCCCACTGGTCCGACCCGCCGAGTTGCACCGTGCAGCCGTAGCGGCGCTCGAGTTCGAGGAAGTCGTAGGCCTGCAGCACCATGTAGTTGAACTCGAGGAAGCTCAGCGGCTGCTCGCGCTCGAGCCGGAGCTTCACGCTCTCCATGCTGAGCATGCGATTGACCGAGAAGTGGCGCCCGACCTCGCGCAGGAAGGGGATGTAGGCGAGCCGGTCGAGCCACTCGGCGTTGTCCACCATCACGGCGTCCGTCGGACCCTCGCCAAAGCGCAGAAACTGATCGATTACCTTCCGGATTCCCGCCATATTCGCGGCTATGGCCGCGTCGTCGAGCAGGGGCCGGGCGTGCTCCTTGCCGGAGGGGTCGCCGACCTTCGTGGTGCCGCCGCCCATGAGCACGATCGGCTTGTGCCCGGTGCGCTGGAGCAGGCGCAGCGCCATGATCTGTAGCAGGCTGCCGACGTGTAGGCTGGGCGCGGTGCAGTCGAAGCCGATGTACGCGGTCACCGGGCCATCGCACAGCGCGGCATCGAGGGCCGCGAGATCGGTGCATTGATGAACGTAGCCGCGTTCGCAGAAGGCGCTGAGGAAGCCTGACCGAGGCGTGACCATGATGCGAGCGCGAGGTGCGGGCGGCGCGAGGCAGCCGGGCGTGGCGGCTCATGTAGCACACCGCTGGGGCCGCCTCAACGTGGGACGGGCGGGGTACCGCGCATGACCGCCAAGTCGCACTGGGCGCTCGGCCTGATGAGCGGGACCTCGCTCGATGGCATCGACCTGGCGCTGATCGAGACCGATGGCGAGCGGGTCGTCGGTTTCGGGCCATGGCGCACGGTGCCCTATACCGCCGCCGAGCGGGAGCGGGTACGGAGCGCGCTCGGGGGTCGGGAGAGCACCGCCCAGGCCGCCGAAGTTGTCACCCGGAGCCACGCGGCGGCAGTTGAACTCTTTCTCAATGAAGACGAGATTAGCCCCTACGAAATCGACGTAATCGGGTTTCACGGTCACACCATCCTGCACCGTCCGGCTGAGCGCGTGACGGTCCAGATAGGGGATGGCGCGGCGCTCGCCGCGGCCGTTGGCATCGATGTCGTCGGCGACTTCCGCAGCGCCGATGTGCAGGCTGGGGGTCAGGGCGCGCCGCTCGCGCCGCTCTACCATGCGGCCCTGGCGGCCGCGCTGCCGCGTCCGGTCGCCGTGCTCAACATCGGTGGCGTCGCGAACGTCACGTGGATCGGTCGCGACGATCGGCTGATGGCCTTCGACAGCGGTCCCGGCAATGCGCTGCTCGATGATTGGGTGCGCGCCCACACCGGCGCGGCCTACGACCGTGACGGGGCAACGGCCCGAAGCGGCCGAGTGGATGAGGTCCGCCTGGCCGCGCTTATGTCTCATCCATTCTTTGAGAAATATCCTCCAAAGTCGTTGGATAGAAATGATTTTGCGTCGTCCATATTGGACGAGATGGAGGTCGCGGACGGGTTGGCGACGCTGGTCGCCTTCACCGTCGCGGCCATCGCCGGCGCTCGGCGCTTCTTTCCCGAACCGGCGGTGCGTTGGCTGGTATGCGGCGGCGGGCGGCACAACGGCGCGGTGCTCGATGCACTCCGCCGGGCCCTGGTCGTTTCGGTCGAGCCGGTCGAGGCGGTGGGCTGGCGTGGCGATGCCCTGGAGGCCGAAGCCTTCGCGTTCCTGGCGGTGCGATCGCGGCGCGGACTGCCGCTCAGCTTGCCCGAGACGACGGGCGTGCCGCGACCGCTTGCCGGCGGGACGCTCTTTCCTGCCCCGGTCAGGTGGCAGAGCGCGCCTTGGCCCGCTGGCTCTCCTTGACGTCACCGGGACGGGTGCGCTTGGCCTTGAGGTGAGCCCCGACGATGGCCGTGAGCTCCTCGAGCTGGGCGTCGAAGAAGTGGGTCGCCCCTTCAACGAGGCGATAGCCGATGCCGATGCCGCGCTGCGAGGCGAGGCGCTGGACCAGTCGATCGACCGATTCCGTCGGCACGTGCTGGTCCGCAGAGCCGTGGATGATGAGACCGGACGACGGGCACGGCGCGAGAAACGCGAAGTCGTAGTGGTTCGCCGGCGGCGCCACCGCGACGAATCCCGAAATATCGGGCCGCCGCATGAGCAGCTGCATCGAGATCCAGGCGCCGAACGAGAACCCGCCGACCCAGCACTCGGTCGCCCCCGGGAAGTGGGTCTGCATCCAGTCGAGCGCCGCCGCTGCATCGGCAAGCTCGCCGAGGCCGTTGTCGTAGCTGCCCTGGCTGCGCCCCACCCCGCGATAGTTGAACCGCAGCACCGAGAAACCGGCGTGCGCGAAGGCATGGTAGATGGCGTAGACCACCTTGTTGTTCATCGTTCCCCCGAGCTGCGGGTGGGGGTGGAGGACGATCGCGATTGGTGAGCCCGCCTGAATCGCTCGGTGGTAGCGGCCTTCCAGGCGGCCATCAGGTCCGTTGAAGTGGATCTCCGGCATTGCACTCCCTAGCTGCGTCCGCGCCGGCCGACCGCATGCCGGCGTCCGGCCGTCGGCCTATCCCGGCGGTTCCTTGAACCGCTCGCGCTTACCCTTTATATCAGGACGGGCACGCCGGCGGCGCGGCAGGCGGGCGACCACTATATGTAATTCGTGCGCGCTCGTACAAGAATGTTCGCCAGGCTGAACGAAGACATCCGAGCCGTCACTGCCCGCGACCCAGCGGTGCGCTCGCGTCTCGAAGTGGTGCTGTTCTACCCTGGGTTTCACGCCCTCCTGTTTTATCGCTTGGCGCACGCCGCGTGGCGGCGCCACTGGTTCCTGCTGGGCCGCGGACTCTCGCATCTCGGGCGGCTCATGACCGGCATCGAGATCCACCCCGCCGCCACGATCGGGCGGCGCTTCTTCATCGACCATGGCATGGGCGTGGTGATCGGCGAGACCTCGGAAATCGGCGACGACGTGACCCTCTATCACGACGTCACGCTGGGCGGCATCTCGCCGGCCGAGAACTCGATGGCCCAGGCGAACACGAAGCGCCACCCGACGCTTGGCGACAGTGTGATCGTGGGCTCGGGCGCTCAGATCCTGGGACCGATTCGGGTCGGCGACGGCGCTCGCATCGGTGCCAACTCGGTGGTGCTGCGCGATGTTGCGCCGGGTGCGGTCGTGGTCGGCATTCCCGCCAAGCCGGTGACACGCCGGCGCGAGGCAGGCGAGGCGCGCTTCGAGGCCTACGCCGCGACGCCGGGCGAGGTCCACGATCCCGTCGCCCGCGCCATCGAGGGCCTGCTCGACAAGGTGCAGTCGCTGTCGATGCGCGTCGGTGAACTCGAGGCGCAGCTCAGGGCGCGTGAAGGGCAGGGATGGCCGAGCGCGGAGCTGGTCGAACCACCCCCGCCGACCGACGAACCGGGCGCCCCCACCAAGAACTAGCAGTGGTGCCGCTGGCGCCGGCGGCCAGAGCATCGCTATGGTCTACCTCGATTACAACGCCAGCACGCCGCTGCGCCCGGGCGTTGCCGAGCGCGTGGCGGAGGCGCTCGCGGCGGTCGGAAATCCGTCATCCGTACATCACGCGGGCCGCCGGGCTCGCGCCCTTGTCGAGGCCGCGCGCCGCGCCGTCGGCGAATGGGTAGCCATGCCGGCGGACTCGGTGGTGTTCTGTAGCGGCGCGAGCGAGGCCAACAACCTGGCGATTCATGCGGCGCTCGCCGGAGGATGTCGCCACCTCCTGGTCTCGGCGATCGAGCACGAGTCGGTGTGGGCGGCGGCCGCGCGCTCGGATACGGTGGTCGAGCAGATCGCGGTGGACCACCACGGGCGCATCGACCTCGCCGCCCTTGCCGCGGGTCTTGCGCGTGCTTCCGCGCCGGCGCTCGTCGCGGTCATGCTCGCCAACAATGAAACGGGTGTCGTGCAGCCGGCTGCCGAGGTGGCGGCGCTTGCCCGCCGCTATGGCGCGCGCGTGCTCTGCGATGCCGTTCAGGCGGCCGCCCGGATCGCCATCGACCAGCGAGGGCTAGGCGCCGACTACCTCGTCCTCTCGGGCCACAAGCTGGGCGGGCCGCAAGGGGTGGGCGCGCTCGTCATGGCCGGCGATGTCGCGCCGGTACCGCTCATCCGCGGCGGCGGGCAGGAGCGCGGCTGGCGCGGCGGCACCGAGAATGTCCCGGGCATCGCCGGCTTGGCGGCGGCTCTGGCCGCAGCCGGGGCCGACCTCGATGCGGCGGCTGCCTTCGCCCGCCTGCGCGATCGGCTCGAGGGGGGCGTTATCGCCGGTGCCGAGCCGGGCCGCGTCACGGTTCACGGCGCCGGTGCCGAGCGCTTGGCGACCACGAGCTGCTTCAGCCTGGCGGGTGTGCGCGCCGATACCCAGGTGATGGCGCTCGATCTCGATGGCTTCTGCGTCAGCGCGGGCGCCGCCTGTTCGTCGGGCA
>VGEJ01000185.1 GCA_016869335.1 Alphaproteobacteria bacterium
GCCGCCACCGTGGCGACCGCCCTTCTGCATGACACCGTCGAGGACACTCTCGCCACCATCGAGGAGATCGACACCCAGTTCGGGGCCGAGATCGCGCGCCTCGTCGACGGCGTGACCAAACTGTCCAAGCTCGAGCTGCACTCCGACCGGGCGCGACAAGCGGAGAACTTCCGCAAGTTTCTGCTGGCAATGTCGAGCGACATCCGCGTGCTGCTGGTCAAGCTCGCCGATCGCCTCCACAACATGCGGACGTTGAGTTACGTGCGCGACCCGGCCCGCCGGCGCCGCACCGCGCTCGAAACCATGGAGATCTACGCGCCGCTGGCCGAGCGCATCGGTATGCAGAAGCTGAAGGAGGACCTCGAGGATCTGGCGTTTGCCGAAATCAATCCGGAGGCCCGGGCCTCGGTGATGCGCCGGCTCGACTTCCTACGCCAGCGTGGCGGCGACCTCGTCGGGCGGATCGCGGTGCGCCTCGCGGAAACCCTCAGGGCGGGCGGCCTCGACGCCGAGGTCATGGGTCGGGAGAAGCAGCCCTATTCGATCTGGCGGAAGATGGAGCGCAAGAACATCTCGTTCGAACAGCTCTCCGACATCATGGCGTTCCGCGTCATCCTGCCTGATGTGCCGCAGTGCTACCTGGCGCTCGGCGTCGCGCACGGCGCCTACCCGATGATTCCGGGGCGCTTCAAGGACTTCATCTCGACGCCGAAGCCCAACAACTACCGCGCCGTGCACACCACCGTCATCGGTCCGGAGCGGCAGCGGATCGAAGTCCAGATCTGCACGCGCGAGATGTTCGATGTTGCCGAGTTTGGCGTCGCCGCGCACTGGCAGTACAAGCAGCACGAGCCGACCGATGGCAGCCAGTACCGCTGGCTCCGCGAGCTTCTGGAGATCCTGGAGAACGCGCCGAGCGTCGAGGAGTTCCTTGAGAACACCAAGCTCGAGATGTTTCAGGACCAGGTGTTCTGTTTCACGCCGAAGGGCGATCTGATCGTCCTGCCGCAGGGGGCGACGCCGATCGACTTCGCCTATGCGGTGCACACCAACGTCGGCGACACCTGCGTCGGCGCGCGGGTGAACGGCCGGCTCGCGCCGTTGCGCACCCAGCTCCAGAACGGCGATCAGGTGGAAATCGTGCGGTCGAAGGCACAGACGCCCTCGCCGACGTGGGAGAACATTGTCGTCACGGGCAAGGCGCGGGCCGCGATCCGCCGCTTTGTCCGCAGCGAGACCCGCACCCAGTATCACGATCTCGGCAAGCAGATTCTGGAGAAGACCTTTCGCGAGGCCGGTCACGAGGCGACCGAGGCGGCGCTGGCGACCGCGTTGACCAAGTTGCAGCAGCGCGCGGTGCCCGATCTGTTCGTTGCCGTGGGCGAGGGCCTGCTCAGCGGGCGCCAGGTGCTCGACGCGGTCCACCCGAGCGATCGGGCGCTCGGCCGTGCCGGGCGCATGCTCAGCTTTGTCCGCTCGCGCACCCGGTTCGGACGCACCGTCAACGAGCCGATCCCGATCAAGGGCCTCATCCCTGGCGTCGCGCTGCACTTCGCGGAGTGCTGCTACCCGCTGCCGGGCGACCGGATCGTCGGCATCCAGACCTCGGGCAAGGGCGTGACCGTCCATACCATCGACTGCGAGACCCTCGAGACCATGTCGGACGCGCCCGAGCGCTGGATCGACGTGGCGTGGGACGGCGACCCAAGCCGGCCTGACCTCCGGGTCGGGAGGATTCTCGCCGTGGTGGCGAACCAACCGGGCAGCCTCAGCGCGGTGACGACGGCCATCGCCAAGCATCACGGCAACATTTCCAATCTCAAGATTGCCAGCCGCTCGGTCGACTTCTTCGAGTTCCTCATCGACATCGACGTGCAGGACGTCAAGCACCTGACGCTCATCATTGCGGCGCTGCGCGCCGAGCCGACCGTCGCGTCCGTCAAGCGCGTCCGCGGTTAAGGCCGGTCAAGGGTCTGTGGCGGGCCCGGCGTTTGGGGTAGAGTGTTCGCGCGGGCGCGGCAGTGGGCGCCGCCGGGGCACGACGACATGGCTCGACGACTGAGGCTCGGCGTCAACATCGATCACGTGGCGACGATTCGCAACGCCCGGGGCGGCCGCTTTCCCGATCCCGTGCGCGCGGCGCGGCTTGCGGTGCAAGCGGGCGCCGACGGCATCACGGCACACCTGCGCGAGGATCGACGCCACATCTCGGATGACGACATCAGCCGCCTCAGCCGTGAGCTCGAAGTACCGCTGAATCTCGAGATGGCGGCGACCCCCGAGATGCTCGCCATTGCATTGCGGCATCGGCCGCACGCGGTATGCCTGGTGCCGGAGAAGCGCCAGGAGCTGACTACCGAGGGCGGCCTCGACGTCGCTGGCGCTGGTGCGCACTTGCGGCGCTATGTCGAGCAGCTCACGGCGGCGGGCTGTCGCGTGTCGCTCTTTGTCGACCCCACACCAACCCAGCTCGACGCCGCCGGCGCGATCGGCGCACCAGTGGTTGAGATCCACACCGGCACCTATTGCGATTCTGCCGGCGCCACGCGCGAGCGCGAACTCGCCCGCATTGCCGCGGCGGCGGCCCGCGCCGAGGGGCTTGGGATCGAGTGCCACGCTGGCCACGGCCTGACCTATGAGACTGTCGCCCCCGTGGCGGCAATCCCCACCATCGTCGAGCTCAACATCGGTCACTTCTTGATCGGTGAGGCCATCTTCTCGGGGCTCGACAGCGCAATCCGACGCATGCGGGCGGCGATGGACCAGGCGCGCGCTCAGGCGAGTGCGTGACCCCGCCTCATGATCCTCGGCATCGGCAACGACATCATCGATATCCGGCGGATCGAGCGCGCGCTCGACCGCCACGGTGAGCGTTTCATTGCCCGCATCTACACCGATGAGGAGATCGCGCGGGCCGAGCGCCGGGCCGGCCGAGCCGCGACCTACGCCAAGCGCTTCGCGGCCAAGGAGGCGTGCGCCAAGGCGCTCGGCACCGGTCTCCGGAACGGCGTTTTCTGGCGCGACATGGGCGTGGTCAACCAGCGCTCGGGCAGGCCGACGATGGTGCTGACCGGGGGCGCGCTGGCGCGGTTGCGGGAACTCGTTCCGACTGGCATGGAGCCGCAGATCGACCTCACCATCACCGATGACTACCCCCTCGCCCAGGCTATCGTTCTGATCTCGGCGCGGCCTTCCCCTGGACCCGCTGTCGCGGGCGCCGGACCGGCCGCCCAGCAATGAGCGACAAGATCTCACTGACTCGACGCAAGAAAAAAGAAGGTGGACTCGGCGAAACGCTGAGAACCATCGTCTACGCCGTCGCCATCGCGCTGGTCGTCCGGACGGTGGCGTTCGAGCCGTTCAACATCCCCTCCGAGTCGATGATGCCGACGCTGCTCGTCGGCGACTACCTGTTCGTGTCGAAGTATGCCTACGGCTACAGCCACCACTCGCTCCCGTTCGGCGTCGGCCAGGTATGGCGCGTCCGCGTCTTGGAGCGCGTGCCGGAGCGTGGCGACATCGCGGTGTTCAAGCTCCCGCGCGACAATGCGACGGACTACATCAAACGCGTCATTGGCCTTCCGGGCGATCGCATCCAGGTGAAGGGCGGGCAGCTTTTCATCAACGACGAGCCGGTGAAGCGCGAGCGGATTGCCGACTTCCTCTACCAGGATCGGTTCGGCCGCTCGGTCCTTGTGCCCCAGTACCGCGAAACGCTGCCGAGCGGGCGCAGCTACCTCACCCTCGATCTCGAGGGCAGCAGCGAGTACGACGACACGCCGGTCTACACGGTCCAACCCGGACACTACTTCGCCTTGGGCGACAACCGCGACAACTCGCTCGACAGCCGAGTCAAATCAGGGGTCGGCCAGATCCCGGCCGAGAACCTCGTCGGCCGGGCGGAGTTCCTGTTCTTCTCGACCGACGCGATGGGCGAGTGGTGGGAGATCTGGTCGTGGCTTGGCGGCGTCCGCTTCGCGCGACTGTTCCGGGGCCTGTCCGGGTGAGATGAGCCCAACGCGTGCCGCGCCGCCGCTCGCCCATAGGTTCGCGCGGCCGGCGCTCCTGCGCGAGGCGCTGCGCCATCCGAGCGCCGCGGGTCCGCGGCGCGCCGACTACGAGCGGCTCGAGTTCCTCGGCGACCGGGTTCTGGCGCTGGTCATCGCGGTGGAGCTCGCGCGGCGGTTCCCTACGGCGCGCGCGGGCGATCTCGCCCCCCGCCTCAACGCGCTTGTCCGACGTGACGCCCTGGCCCGCGTAGCCCGCGCGCTCGCGCTCGGCAGTTACGTCGAGGTTGCCGAGACCGAGGCCGCGGCGGGCGGCCGTGACAAGCCGGCCATCCTGGCCGACGCCTGTGAGGCCCTGATCGGAGCGCTTTACCTCGACGGCGGGCTCGATGCCGCTTCCCACTTCATCCTGACGCACTGGGCGGCGTTGATTGAGGAGGTCGCGGTGACGCCGCGGGATGCCAAGACGGCGCTCCAGGAATGGGCGCAGGGCCGTGCGTTGGCGCCGCCGCGCTACCGCATCGTGGCGCGCTCCGGACCGGAGCACGAGACGGTCTTCTCGGTGGCCGTGGATCTCGGCGCGCAGGGTTCAGGCACGGGGGTCGGACGCACCCGGCGGCAGGCCGAGCAGGCGGCGGCGGCAGCGCTGCTCGATGCGCTCGCCGAGCGATCCCGCCCGTGACGGCGCCGGCCGAGGGCACGCGCCGCTGCGGCTTCGTGGCGCTGATCGGTGCCCCCAACGTCGGCAAGTCGACCCTCCTCAATGTGCTGGTCGGGAGCAAGGTCTCGATCGTTTCGCCGCGCGTCCAGACGACGCGGAGCCGCGTGATCGGCATCGCGCTGGTCGGTGCCGCGCAGATCATCTTCGTCGACACGCCCGGTATCTTCGCGCCGCGCCGGCGCCTCGAGCGGGCCATGGTCGGGGTGGCCTGGCTCGGCGCGCGCAACGCCGACATCATCACGCTCCTGGTCGATGCTCGGCAGGGCCTCGACGGCGCGACCCAGGGCATCATGGCGGCGCTACCCGGCCTCGCCCAACCAGTCATCGGGGTCATCAACAAGATCGACCTGGTGCCGCGGTCGTCGCTGCTCGCCCTGGCCGCGGCGCTCAATGCCGCCCTTGCGCTCGAGCGCACCTTCATGATTTCCGCGCTCACGGGCGATGGGGTCGCCGAAGTCAGCGCCTATCTGGCGGCGCGCGTGCCGGCAGGCCCCTGGCTTTATCCCGGCGATCAGATCGCCGACGTTCCGCTCCGCCAGCTCGCGGCCGAGATCGTGCGCGAGAAGTTGTTCCTGCAGCTCCGCCACGAGCTGCCGTATGCCGCGGCGGTCGAGCCCGAGACATGGAACGAACAGGCCGATGGCAGCGTGCGCATCGGCGTCACCGTGCTCGTGCGCCGCGAGTCGCAGCGCGCGATCCTGCTCGGCAAAGGGGGGCAGCGCATCAAGGCCATCGGCCTCGCGGCCCGTCTTGAGATCGAGCGGCTGCTCGAGCGGCGGGTCCACCTCTTTCTCCATGTCCGGGTGCGACCGGACTGGCCGAACGATCCTGAGCGCTATCGCGAGATGGGCCTCGAGTTCCCGCGCGATGATGGCTGAGCCGGGGTGATGAACTGGGACGATCAGGGTACCGTGCTCGCGGTCCGCCGCCACGGCGAGAACGCGCTCCTCCTCAGTGCGCTCACCGCCGCCCACGGCAGGCACCTTGGGCTGGTGCGCGGCGGTTCGGGCGCGCGCCTGCGCGGCGCGCTGCAGCCGGGCAACGAGCTT
>VGEJ01000186.1 GCA_016869335.1 Alphaproteobacteria bacterium
CGCCGATTAAAGTGGTACGTGAGCTGGGTTTAGAACGTCGTGAGACAGTTCGGTCCCTATCTGCCGTGGGCGCAGGAAAACTGAGAGGCGCTGTCCCTAGTACGAGAGGACCGGGATGGACGCACCTCTGGTGTACCGGTTGTCACGCCAGTGGCATTGCCGGGTAGCTATGTGCGGGCGGGATAACCGCTGAAAGCATCTAAGCGGGAAACCCTCCTCAAGACCAGTTTTCCCCCGAGAGCCGTGGTAGACCACCACGTTGATAGGCCAGGTGTGCAAGCGCGGTAACGCGTTGAGCTTACTGGTACTAATCGCTCGACTGGCTTTATTTGCGTCGGCGGGCAACCGCCGGCCGTCATGTACAGTGATCAGCCCGCCTCCGGGCCCCGCCTCGGGCGGCGATCCGCAACGACACACCGCACCAACCGCAGCCCCGCCGGGTTTTGCCGGCCTGGTGGCCATAGCGAGGGGAACCCACCCGATCCCATCCCGAACTCGGCCGTGAAGACTCTCAGCGCCAATGGTACTGCGTCTCAAGACGCGGAAGAGTAGGTCGCTGCCAGGCCTGCCAAACCCGGCCGTACGCCCCGAGCGGGCGCGCACTGGTTGTGGTAGGGGTGCCGACTTGTCACGCTGCGCCGCCGAGGCGGCGATGATGTGATACACCGGCGGGGGCCAACGCGCCGGCGACGACAAGATGCCGCGGGGTGGAGCAGTCCGGTAGCTCGTCAGGCTCATAACCTGAAGGTCGCAGGTTCAAATCCTGCCCCCGCAACCAATAAAGCCCCGCAAGTCCAAACACTTGCGGGGCTTTCGCTTTGCGGGCCCGTGTTGCAACGGAACGCAACGCGAAACCACGCTATTACAAAGGCTTACAACCGCTGCCGGCGATTCCCTGCAACACGGATGCGACACGGGAAGGCATGCGCGTTCGCGCAGTGTTCGCGTAGGATACAAAGCGTATGCTTCAACCACGCGCGCCTCGATCGCGTGCCGGAGGGGAGATATGTCAGGCCAGCCTAAAAGCGTCTCGGTCCTGATAGACCTCGGCATCCTTCTCCAGCACACGGTGGCGCGCGCCGCCCGCTACCCGCTGTCCGGGGGCATCCAATGCCCGACCTGACATGCATCTACTGCCTTCGGGACGTGCCGGCCGAGGGATTCAACACGGAGCACGTCATCTCGCAGGCCTTCGGGACGTTCGAGAGCAACCTTACGCTCACCGACATGGTTTGCCGCTCCTGCAACCAGTATTTCGGCGATAATCTGGAACGCGTTTTCGCGCGTGATAGCTTCGAGGCTTACTATCGCATCACCACCAACCTCAGGCCGGCTGAACACATTCGCGCCATGCCTCAGCGGCGGCTTACCCTCACGGCTGCCCCGGGCGCCGAATGGGAAGGGCTTCGGCTCGCGCTGATCGCCGCGGGTGGCGACGCGGCGGTGACGCTTGAGCCACAGGTCGGGCTCCCCAAGACCGCAAGCCGCGGCTGGACTTATCTGACCGGACCCGAGCTTGCCGATCGCGCACGGCCGCTTCCCGCCGACTTCGACCGCCAGGGACACATCCACGTCATCGGACCTACAGGCGAAGTGCGGTAGCGCCTGATCGGTCTTTTGGTCGATCGCGGAATCCCCTTTCACCAGCAGGGCCACTTTCCGTTTCCGCGACCCGAGGAGGCGGAGATCTCCATTTATGTCAACATGCAAATCGACCACGTGGTCAAGCGCTGCATTGCCAAGTACGCGTTCAATTACATGGCCCGTGTGACGGGCCCCGACTTTGCCTTGCTATCCTCATTCAACGCGACGCGGAGCTATATCCGCGAAGGCATCTCGCCCGGTTACCGGTCGTCGTCGCCGACGATACGCCGATCCTGGCGACCGACAGCCGCACCCTGCGGTAAACGGACGGCCACCTGCTCACCCTGAACTGGACACCCGACAAAAGACACGTCGTTGCGCCGCTCAGCCTGTTCAACTGCGTCACATATCGCGTCACCCTCGCGCGCGATTTCAACGGAGTACGGCGGCCCATCCGCAGCGGGCATCATTTCGATCTCGCCATCCGGCGGATATCGCCTCTTACCGCGACCTCGCTCTTCATTCCCCGCGCCGCTGCCCTCTTCCAAGCTATTTACCGCAGGCTCGGGTTTTCATAACGCTTCGGCTCAGCCACAGGCTCCCCTCGCCAAGCAAATTGCGGCGGTTGCCGTGCGGCACTTGCTGTCTCGTACCCTACGCCGCCTGCGTCGTGATCCCGTCCAGCCGGACCTTGACCGTTGTGGTGCCGCTACCGGCAGCCTCGGTGGCGATGCCCACGGGGTAGAGCCCGACCGCCGTCGGCTTGATCTGCTTCGCCGCGTCGTCCCAGGACACGCGGTCGCCGAGCGCGATCATGGTCGCCGGCGCCTTGGGCAGTTCGTAGACGCCTACCGTGGCGATCTCGACGCTCCCGCCCTCGGCCGCGGCCTTGGCGGCGACGCCGAACAGGCTGCCGACAAGAATGCGCTGGCCCGAGGCGATGCCGCCCACGGGCGCCGTCACCAAGATCATGTTGCCGTTCTGAATGAAGTTCTTCATCGTTCACACTCCCTTTGTTGAGTTGATCCTGACCTGCGTCACGCGCACCTGCCGAGCCGCCGCGATCCGCCGGTCGAGATCGGCGAGCGAGGTCGCCATCTCGGCGTCGGTCGCGTAGCTGACGCGCCTGCCGTCGCATTCGACCGTGCGCGTGCCCCGGTAGCGGGCTGCCATCAGGACGTCCCGCCACGCCTCGAGCTGGGTTACGTCCACCATCACGCCGCGCCCGGATTGGCGAACCAGCCCCGGTGGTCAACGAAGCCGGCGCCGTAATCCAGGATCACCCGGATCTCGACCCCGTCCACGTCCCACCCGGACTTGGACTCGACCCGCGGCCCCCTCGCGCCGGCGAGATAGGCGAACTCAAGGCCGTCGATCCCGGCCGCATCACCCGCGACGTACGAGCGGGTGGCGCCGGCGGGCGATTTTCTGCGCACCGGGCCGCCGACCGCCGGGCCGCGCGACCGGCTGGCTCGTTCGATCCTCACCACGTTTTGGGAAGCTCGTGAGCGGCAGGGGGCCGTTTTCACTCACCCAAATAGTGTCCCTGCGCGCACGCCGAAGCCCGTCCCCATGGTGCTCATGTCGCGCGCCCGTCAACGTGCTGTCCGACGTTGCAAGAGTCCCGATGCAACGCCCGCCGCTTTGATCCATGTCGACGCCCCTCAGGCATCGTCGCGCGGCACAGCGGTGGAATCGCCAGTGTCACGGTGGAACTGCCGAGACGGATGCGGGTAAGTCCCCTCAGATGCGGCCGATGCCGATCATCGTCGAGGCCGCGTCCTCGAGCCACAGCCACAGGTACTCGGCGAAGGTGCGATCGACGTAGAGGTCGTAGCTCGGCTCATCGTCGAGCTGGTGGATGAGCGCCACCGCCTTGGCCAGGCCCGAGCGGGCGCAGCGCCCGGGGCCGAAGACCCGCGGGTGGAGGTCGAGCGTGCAGCCCTTGGCGAGCACGCCGCGCGCATCCGGCCCGCTCAGGTTCACCACCGCCAGCGTCTCGCTCACCTCCGTCACGGCGACGTGGCGGCCGCCGAGCGCGGCCTCGAGCGCCGGCACCAGCGCGCGTTCGGCCCCGGGCGGGACCACGAGCAGCCACTCATTCGGGCCGTAGCAGAGGATCGTGCGGCCCTCCGCCAGCGCCACCCCGCCGATCGCGGTCGGCGGCGCCGCGCCCACGACGCCGCGCACCGCCTCGAGTGCGTCGGTCTCGGGCTCGAGCCGGAGGTTGATCTTGCCGAGAAAGCGCTTCTCGCTCAGTCGCGCGCCGACCGCCGTCGCCGGCGGCCGGGCGGCGATGTGCAGGTGATCGAGCGGGCCCTGGCGGCGATACGCTTCAGGCACGGAGCCGCTCTCCCTTCGGGTCGTAGAATACCGGCGAGGTCACCTGGGCGCGCACGACCCGGCCGCGGTCCCAGATGCTCACCGTCTCGCCTAGGCGCTGGAGCCCGCCCTTCAGGAGGCCCATCGCGATCGAGCGGCCGAGGCGCGGACCGTAATAGCCCGAGGTGACGTGCCCCTGCATCGGCATCGGCGGCGCGGCCAACACTTCGGCCAGGATCTGGGCCCCGATCGAAAGGACGTGGCTCGGATCCTCGGTCAGGAGGCCGACGAGCTGCTTGCGATCGGGCTTGACGATGTCGGCGCGGGCAAGCGAGCGCTTGCCTAGGAAGTCAGGCTTCTTCTTCGAGACGATCCAGTCCATGCCGAGGTCGTGCGGCGTCACCGTGCCGTCGGTCTCCTGGCCGACGATGATGAAGCCCTTCTCGGCCCGCAGCACGTGCATTGCCTCGGTGCCATAGGGCGTGATGCCGTACTTCTCGCCGGCGGTGAGGAGGTCCTGCCACAGCGCCATGCCATAGCTCGCCGGTACATTGATCTCGTAAGACAGCTCGCCCGTGAAGCTGATGCGGAAGATGCGCGCCGGGATGCCGGCGACGGCGCCTTCGCGCATCGCCATGAACGGGAACGCCGCCGGCGCGAGGTCGACGTCGGGGCAGAGCTCGGCCAGCAGCGAGCGGGCGTGCGGGCCGGAGAGCTGGGCCACGGCGAATTGCGTCGTGATGTTGGTGATCCACACCCGGTAGCCGGCCCACTCGCACTGGAGCCATTCCTCGAGCCAGTGCTGCACGTGGCCCACCCCGCCCGAGGTGGTGCTCATCAGGAAGTGCTCCGGCCCCAGCCGCGTGGTCACCCCGTCGTCGAATATCATGCCGTTCTCGCCCAGCATCAGGCCATAGCGGCAGCGACCGATCTCGAGGCTGTCCCAGGCGTTGGTGTAGACCCAGTTCAGCACCTTGACCGAGTCGGGGCCGCGGATGTCGAGCTTGCCGAGCGTCGAGGCGTCGGCGATGCCGACCTGGTTGCCGACGGCGAGGCACTCGCGCTTGGCCGCAGCGTGGATGTCCTCGCCCGCCTGCGGATAGTAGTAGGCGCGCTGCCACTGGCCGACCGGCTCGAACTGGGCACCGGCCTGGGCGTGCCACTCGTGCATCGGGGTGCGCCGCACCGGATCGAACAGCGCGCCGGTGTCGCGTCCCGCGAGCGCGCCGTAGGCGATCGGGGTATAGGGCGGGCGGAAGGTCGTCGTGCCGAGTTCGCCCACTTCGCTGCCGACGACGCGGGCGAAGACCGCGAGGCCGTTGACGTTGCTGGTCTTGCCCTGATCGGTGCCCATGCCGAGCGTGGTGTAGCGCTTGAGGTGCTCGATGGCGACGTAGCCCTCGCGCGCCGCCAGCTCGACATCCAGCGCCGTGACGTCGTTCTGCAGATCGACGAAGCGCTTGTGGCGGCTCAGCGCGATGGGCGCGGCGATGTCCCACTGCGCCAGCGCCGGCCCCCGCGGCGGCTCGGGTGCCGGCGGCGCGTAGGGTGCCCCGCCATCGCCCCAGCTGGCGGCGCCAGCGGCCGCGGCGCCGGCCGCGAGGCCCTGGTTGAGGCAATCGGTCAACGTGACCGCGCCCGCGCAGCTTCCGGCCGAACGCTCCGCCTGGGCCGAGATGCCCGGCAGGAAGCGGGCGCCCTCGGCGTCGTAGCGCAGCCGCCCGCCGGACTGCGAAAACAGGTGCACGGCCGGGCTCCAACCGCCCGCCACGCACACTAGGTCGCAGCGGATGTGGATCGCCTCCCCCGCCACCGCGCGGCCGCCGTCCTCCAGGCGCATGACCGTCGCGCCATGGACGCGCCGCCTGC
>VGEJ01000187.1 GCA_016869335.1 Alphaproteobacteria bacterium
CGAGGTCATGACCATCATCGGCGATGTGGAAGGCCGCCGCTGCGTCATGGTCGATGACATCGTCGACTCGGCGGGCACGCTGTGCAACGCCGCCGAGGCGCTGCGCGCGGCCGGCGCGGAAAGCGTGATCGCCTATGTCACCCACGGCGTGCTGTCGGGCGGTGCGGTATCGCGGGTTGCGAGTTCCTCGCTCGAGCAGCTGGTGATCACCGACAGCATCCTGCCGACGGAAGCGATGCGGGTGGCACCCAACATCCGGCGGTTGACCATCGCCCCCTTGATAGCGGAGGCCATCCTCCGCATTTCGGGCGAGCAGTCGGTGTCGAGCCTGTTCGACTGACGCGAGACTGGCGCGCGACGCCGCGGCGTCCTAGATATGCGGGGCCCGGCGCGGCCGTGCCGGGGAAGAGGAGAGCGAGATGACGGATGTTGAATGCCTGAGGGTCGAGCGGCGCGAGCGGCTCGGCCGGGGCGGCTCGCGGGCCGCGCGCCGCGGCGGTCGGGTTCCCGCGGTGATCTACGGCGACCGCGAACCACCGGTGGCGGTCTCGGTGGATCTGGCCGAGCTGGCCCGCGCCATCGGTGCCGGCGGTTTCACCAATCGCCTCCACGATGTCGAGCTCGCCGGCCAGCGCTACCGCGTGCTGCCTCGCGAGGTCCAGTACCACCCGGTCAGCGACCTGCCGATCCACGTCGATTTCTTCCGTCTCGGGGCCGGTGCCCGGGTGACGATCCGGGTGCCGACCGTGTTCATCAACGAGGGCCAGTCGCCGGGGCTCAAACGCGGCGGCGTGCTCAACGTCGTGCGCCACGAGATCGAGGTGCGCTGCCCGGCGGACGCCATTCCTGAGCGCATCGTCATCGACCTCGCGGGCGTCGATATCGGCGGCTCGATCCACATCAGCAGCGTTGCGTTGCCGCCCAACGTGACACCGACGATCGCGCGCGACTTCACGGTGGCCTCGATAGCGACGCCGACCGCGCATCGCGAGGAGATGGCGGCTGCTGCTGCCGCCGCCGCCGCGGCAGCAGCAGCTCAGGTCGAAGCGCCCGAGGGCGCCGAGGCGCCGGCCGCCGAGGCGAAGAAACCGGAGGCGGCCAAGAAGGAGGGCTGATCAGCCGCGATGTTGCTCCTCGTCGGGCTCGGCAATCCGGGGCCCGAGCATAGCCGCAACCGGCACAACGTCGGTTTCATGGCGGTGGATGCGATCATCCACCGCCATTCGTTTGGACCGGCGCGGCGGCGGTTTCATGGCGTCGTTTCCGACGGCACGCTCGCCGGGGAGCGGGTGCTCGCGCTCAAGCCGCAGACGTACATGAACCGCTCCGGGATCTCAGTCGCCGAGGCCGCGCACTTTTTCCGTATTGCGCCGCCCGAGGTGATCGTGATCCACGACGAAATCGATCTCGTAGGGGGCAAGCTGCGGGTCAAGCGCGGCGGTGGCACCGCCGGTCACAACGGCCTGCGCGACATCGACGCCCACATCGGACGCGACTTCCGCCGAGTGCGCATCGGCATCGGCCACCCCGGCGTACGCGAACTGGTGATGCCCTACGTGCTGTCCGACTTCGCCAAGGACGAGCGCGAGTGGCTCGATCCGTTGCTCAAAGCGCTCGCCGAGGCGGCACCGCTCCTGGCCCAGGGCGACGACGCGGCGTTCATGAGCCGGGTGGCGCTCCTGCGCCAGCCGGCCCGCGCGGACCGCGACCGCGCGGATGACGCGGCCCCCAAGATCTGAGCCATGGGGTTCCGCTGTGGCATCATCGGGCTGCCGAACGTCGGCAAGTCCACGTTGTTCAACGCGCTGACCGCGAGCCAGGTGGCTGCAGCCAATTATCCCTTTTGCACGATCGAGCCCAACGTCGGCCGGGTCGCGGTCCCGGACGCGCGGCTCGACGTCCTGGCGCGCCTGGCCGGATCGAAGGAGATCATCCCCACGCAGATCGAGTTCGTCGACATTGCCGGGCTGGTCAAGGGCGCGAGCCGCGGCGAGGGGCTCGGCAACAAGTTCCTTGCGCACATCCGCGAGGTCGATGCCGTGGTCCACGTGCTGCGCTGCTTCGCGGGCGGCGAGGTCGTGCATGTCGGCGGTGCCATCGATCCGGTCGCCGATGCCGAGGTGGTCGAGACCGAGCTGATGCTGGCCGATCTGGAGAGCCTGGAGCGCCGCTTGGAGCCGTGGCAGAAGCGCGCGCGGGGGGGTGAGCGAGAGGCCCTCGACATGGTCACGGCCATCGCGGGCGCGCTCGCGCCGCTGCGCCAGGGTCGCCGAGCCAGCGTTGCCGAACCCGATGATGACGAAGCTCGCCGCCTGTTCCTCGGCCTCGGACTGCTCTCGGCCAAGCCGGTGCTCTATGTGTGCAATGTCGCCGAGGGCGAGGCCGCGGCCGGCAACGCGCACAGCGCGCGCGTCACGGCGTGGGCGGCACAGCGCAGCGCACCGACCCTGATCATCTCGGCCGCGCTCGAGGCCGAGATCGCGACGCTCAGCGATCCGGCCGAGCGCGCCGCTTTTCTGGCCGCCTCGGACCTCGCCGAGACCGGGCTCACCAAGCTCATCCGCGCCGGCTACGAAGTGCTCGGGCTGATCACTTTCTTCACTGCCGGCCCCAAGCAGGCGCACGCCTGGACGGTACGCCGCGGCACATGCGCGGCGGAGGCCGCCGGCACCGTTCACACCGACATGCAGCGCGGCTTCATCCGCGCCGAGGTCATCGCCGGCGATGACTACATCGCCTGCGGCGGCGAGAGCGGCGCGCGCGAAGCCGGCAAGCTCCGCCTCGAAGGCCGCGACTACGTGATACGCGACGGCGACGTGCTCCACATCCGCTTCAACGTCTAGCACCGATGCTATAGTGGCGCGTCGACCAAAGGGAGAGCGCCATGGGCAAGTTCATCACCGTGAAGGCCGAGGATGGCCATCAGCTCGCCGCCTATGAGGCGATCCCGACCGCCAGGCCGAAGGGCGGCTTGGTCGTGTTTCAGGAAATCTTCGGCGTCAACAACCACATCCGCAACCTGTGCGAGCGGCTCGCGGCGGACAGCTATCACGCCGTCGCGCCGGCACTGTTCGACCGCGCCGAGCGCAACGTTGAGCTCGGCTACACCGCCGAGACGATGGAGCGCGGCCGCACGTTGCGCGGCCAGCTCCAGTGGGAGGAGGCCATCCTCGACGCCAAGGCCGCCGTGGTGCAGGTCAAGAACAGCGGCAAGACCGCGGTCGTCGGCTATTGCTGGGGCGGCTCGATGGCCTGGCTCAGCGCCTGCCGCATTGCGGGGCTGGCCTGTGCCGTCGGTTACTACGGCGGACAGATCGCGCAATTCAACGCCGAGAACCCGCGCTGTCCGACGATGCTGCACTTCGGCGCGAAGGACCCGTTCATACCGCTGAGCGACGTCGAGAAGATCAAGGCGGCCCACCGCGACGTGACGGTGCACGTCTATGCGGACGCCGATCACGGCTTCGAGTGCGACGAGCGCGCCTCGTTCCACGCCCCGAGCCAGAAGCTCGCCCGCGAGCGCACCCTGGCCTTCTTCGCCCAGCACCTGAAGTAGCGCCGCCGGTTGGGATGACGGGAGAAGAGTTCTCGGCGCTCCTCGCCGATCCATCGAAGGCGATCGAGGGCGACATCATGTGGGCGGAGGACTAAGACCATTCGCCCGCCGTGGAGTTCCGCGTCGAGGTCGGTTCCGACCCCGGACATCCCCTCTTCGTCCGCGGCAGCTTCAACCGGCTCGCCGGTACCCTGGGTTTTTCGGTTATCCATCGCGGCTTGGACCGAATCTACGAATTGTGCCTCGGTGGGGATCACCACAACCCCGACTGTGTGTTTGTGGGCGAGCGGCACAAGCACGCGTGGCACAAAACGATGCGCGACAAGCGGGCGTATGCACCCATCGATATCACGGCGCTGGCCGGCGATCCGCTGGCTGCCTGGGCCCAGTTTTGCGCTGAAGCCAAGATCACCCATCGAGGCAGCATGCACCCACCCCCCGCGCTCCAACTCGATCTGGTCTGATGCTTTCCACGTGCGAGGCGATCTCTCGGCAGATGGGTGAGCTCTACCAGTGCTCGTAGCTGGGCAGGTTCGTCCGCATCAGGACGCCGTTCCTGTACCCCGATGGTGACGTCGTCGACCTCTATCTCGAGACGACCCAGGATCCTCCGACGTTGAGCGACCTGGGCGAAACGCTGTCGTGGCTGCGCATGCAGAGCGTCGCGCGGAAGTGGACCATCAAGCAGAAGCAGCTTGTCAACGACGTATGCGTCACCCTCGGGATCGAGCAGTTTCGAGGCATGCTGCAGGTCAGGGTGCGTTCGGACGCCGAGAGCGCCGCGGCCGTTATGCGCCTCGGGCAGGTAGCGGTGCGGGTTGCCGACTTGTGGTTCACGTTTCACACGCGCCGTGGAGGCGGTGACGGATGAGGTCGAGGACTTCCTCCGCGAGCGATCGGTGAGTTTCGATCGCAGCCCGTCCTTGCAGGGCCGTTCCGGGCGGATGTGGCGGCCGGACTTCCAGACGCGCCAGCCCGGACGGAGCGCGCTGGTCTGGGTTCTTGCGACCGGGAGCCGAGCAGCCGCCAAGGGGATCGTGGAACACGTGCTGGCCGGCTGGTACGACCTGAGCCAGTTCCGCGTCGGACCGGAGGCTCTGTCGTTCGTCTCGCTGTTCGACGACACGATGGACGTGTGGAGCGAGGCTGATTTCAAGCTGCTCGGAGACCTGTCGGAGGCCGCGCGCTGGTAGCGGCCGGACGAGTTCCTTAGGCTGGCCGCCTAGCGGCGGCGTGTGCGAACAGCGCCTAGGCGCGGTCCGGGAACAGCGCGCGGAGACCGGCGGCCGAAGCGGCGCACACGCCACGCTCGGTCACGAGCCCCGTGACAAGCCGGGCCGGCGTGACATCGAAGGCGAAGTTTGCCGCCGCGGTGCCCTCGGGCGCCGTGCGCACCGTGATGACATCGCCGGAGGGCGCGCGGCCGGCGATGCTCAACACCTCGTCGGCGTTGCGCTCCTCGATCGGGATCTGGCGGAGGCCGTCGCTGATCGCCCAGTCGATACTGGACGAGGGTAGCGCGACGTAGAACGGCACGCCGCTGTCGTGCGCCGCCAGCGCCTTGAGATAGGTGCCGATCTTGTTGGCGACGTCGCCCCTCGCCGTGGTGCGGTCGGTGCCGACGAGACAGAGATCGACCCGGCCGTGCTGCATCAGGTGCCCGCCGGCGTTGTCGGCGATGACCGCGTGCGGCACGCCGTGCTGGCCGAGCTCCCAGGCGGTCAGCGCCGCGCCCTGATTGCGCGGCCGGGTCTCGTCGACCCAGACGTGGACCGGAATGCCGCGATCGTGCGCGAGATAGATCGGCGCGAGCGCGGTGCCCCAATCCACCGTCGCGAGCCAGCCGGCGTTGCAGTGCGTCAGGATGTTGACCGGGTCGCCGCCACGGCGGCGCGCGGCGTCCTCGATCAGGGTGAGGCCGTGACCACCGATGGCGCGGCAGGTCGTGACGTCCTCCTCGCAGATCGCCGCGGCCTCCGAATAGGCGGCGGCAACGCGCTCACGCAGCGGCCGGCCGAGCACGGCGCGGCGCATGCGCTCGACCGCCCAGCGCAGGTTGACCGCCGTCGGCCGCGTCGCCTCGAGTAGCGCCGCCGCCCGCTCGAACGCCGCCTCCGAGGCATCCACGCGCAGCGCGAGGCAGAGCCCATAGGCCGCCGTCGCCCCGATCAGCGGCGCGCCGCGCACCCGCATCGCTCGGATCGCCGCGCCGGCATCC
>VGEJ01000188.1 GCA_016869335.1 Alphaproteobacteria bacterium
CCGGACCAATGTTCTCGCTGCGGATCAGCCTGAGCCAATCGCGCCGCTCGCTATCGCTCAGGCCAGCCACGCCACCGCGCTCAGGCGCCCGACGCGACGACGTGGACGAACAGCACCCCGGCCGTCGCGAGAATCACGGTGTTGGTGGCAACCGAGCCCAAGATGCGGAACGGCGAGCGGGCGTGGCCCTCGTTTATCGCGTAGCTGTGCACGACCCGCGCCACGACCAGTACGATGCCGGCGACGTGCACGTACCACGATGCCGTGCCGGTGTACTCGGCCAGGCCAAGCAGGAGGAGCGCGTAGGGTACGTACTCGGCATTTGAGGCGAAGGCGCGGACCCGGTGCAGCACCGTCTCCTTGCCGCCATCGCCGAACGGCACTTTTTCCTTGTTGCGGATCATGCTGACGCGCGCCGATGTGAACACCCAGACCACCGCGAGCAAACTCGCGTAGAGCGCGGTCCCGCTCAACGCCGGCAACGCTGTTTCCATGTCAGCCTCCCTTGTCCTTCCCTGGTCGCCCCGCGGTCGCGGCGCGCGAGAGAACGATCTTCGATTCCGTTCCCCGGATCAAGCGCGCGATGTTGGCGGCGTGGCGGATCAGGATGAGCGCCGCCAGGAAGATCGCGAACTCCGTGATCTGGCGATCGGCGAGCCAGACGGCGAGCACCGGGGCGCCGAGGAGCGCGCTGAGGGAGGCGAGGGAGGAGTAGCGAAACGCCACGGCAATCGCCAACCACAGCGCGCAGCTCGCCAGCCCGACGGGCCACGCCAATGCGATGAGGCCACCGAGCGCCGTGGCGACACCCTTGCCACCCCACGCCCACGCCGCGCTCGCCAGCAGTACGGCGAGGCCGAGCCCGGTGCGCGGCGTGAGGCCTCCCGCCGCGAGCAGCGCAAACCCGGCGACCAGCGCTGCGAGCGCCGCCGCCTTGCGCAGCGGGTGCGCGGCCAGCCAGATCGAATGCATGTGTCCAAACAGGGTGCCGAGCGCTACCATGACCCCGAAGTCCTGGCCGTAAGCGGTCACGGCGAGCCAAGCCGGCGCGCCGCCCTTGGCGGCGTCGAGCACGAGGGTCAGCAGCGCCAGCGCCTTGTTGCCGGTGCGTAACACGTTGGTCGCCCCGATGTTGCCCGAGCCGATGGCGCGGATGTCGCCGTATCCGGCGAGGCGCGTGAGCACCACGCCGAAGGGGATCGAGCCGAGGAGGTAGCCGATCAGCGGCGCGGCGAGCCACAGCCGCCAAGTATGCTCGAACGAGCCGAGCGGGTCAGGCACCGCTCAGGCCGCCGGCCCGCGGTAGACGTGACGCCCGGCCACGACCGTGCGCAATACGCGGCCGCGCACGGTCATCTTTTCGAACGGCGAGTTCTTCGACTTGCTGTGAAACGCCTCGGGTTCGATCAGCCAGTCGCGGTCGAGGTCGAATACGATGAGGTCCGCCGGCGCCCGGCGGCGCAGGGTCCCGGCCTCCAGGCCCAGGCGCGCAGCCGGCGCGCTGGTTAGGGTCGCTAGCACCCGGAGCAACGTCGTCGCCCCGCAATGATAGAGCCCGAGAGACAAAGCAAGCGCGGTCTCGAGCCCCGAGATGCCGGGCGCCGCCTGGGCGAAAGGCAGGCGCTTGCTCTCCTGGTTCTCGGGCGAGTGACCGCTCGCGATGACATCGATGGTGCCGTCCGCGAGCCCGGCGATGAGGGCTAAGCGGTCGGCCTCGGTGCGCAGCGGCGGCACGACTTTGGCAAAGGTCCGGTACTGGCCGACGGCATCCTCCGTCAGGGTCAAGTGATGGGGCGAGGCCGAGCAGCTTACCGGCAAGCCGCGTGCCTTGGCCTCGCGTATGAGCGCCACGCCCGCAGCCGTGGAGAGGTGGCTGGCGTGGTAGCGGCAGCCGGTCAGCTCGACCAGCGTGAGGTCGCGGCCCAGCATGATCGTCTCGGCGCACGCCGGACTGCCCGCCAGGCCGAGGCGGGCCGCCACCTCGCCCTCGTTGAGCACGCCGTCCGCCAGGGTCGGTTCCTGCGGCAGGTGATCGACGAGCAGGTCGAACGTGCTGGCGTAGGCCATCACCCGGCGCATGACTTGGGCGTTCGCCACCGAGCGTGTCCCCTCGGTGAAGATGACGGCGCCGGCTTCGGCGAGCAGACCCATCTCGGTCATCTCGGTGCCGCCGAACCCCTTGGTCAGCGCCGCCGCCGGCAGGACGTTGACGATCGCGCTGTCGCGCGCGCGCGCGCGTACGAGCTCGACCAGCGGCACCGCATCGACGACCGGCGCGGTGTTTGGGAGTGCGACCACCGTGGTGAATCCGCCGGCCGCGGCCGCGCCGCTCCCCGTGGCGATGGTTTCCTTGTGCTCGGCGCCGGGCTCGCCAAGGAAGGCGCGCATATCCACCAGTCCGGGCGCCAGACAGCAGCCGCCGCAATCGACGACCTCTATCCCCTCGGGCACGCCCGCCGCGAACAACCGGGGTCCGCAGTCGGCGATCCGCCCCCCATCCACGAGCAACGCGCCCGGGGTATCGAGCCCGGACGCTGGGTCGAGCAGCCTGGCGTTGACGTAGGCGCGCGCCGGTTCGTTCACAGGCGGCCCGTCGGCTCATTGCGTCGCGTACCGGCAAGCACATGGAGGCAGGCCATGCGCACCGCCACGCCCATCTCGACCTGCTCGCGAATGACGCTGCGATGGATGTCGTCGGCGACGTCGGTGTCAATCTCGACGCCGCGGTTCATCGGTCCCGGATGCATGATCAGGGCATCGTCCTTGGCGACCGCCAGCTTCACGTAGTCGAGGCCGTAGAAGTGGTAGTATTCTCGGATCGAGGGCACGAAGGCGCCCTGCATCCGCTCGGTCTGCAGCCTGAGCATCATGACGATGTCGCAGTCCTCGAGGCCGCGGCGCATGTCGTGGTGGACCTCGACGCCGAGCCGCTCGATCGCGCTCGGCAGGAGGGTGGGGGGGGCGACCACCCGCACCCGCGCGCCCATGATGGTCAGAAGCTCGATGTTCGAGCGAGCGACCCGGCTGTGCAGAATATCGCCGCAGATCGCCACTACGAGGCCCGCGAGGCGGCCCTTGCGCCGCCGAATCGTCAGGGCATCGAGCAGTGCCTGGGTCGGGTGGGCGTGGCTGCCATCGCCCGCGTTGATCACCGCGCAGTCCACTTTCTGCGCCAGCAGCGCCACCGCGCCGCTCTCCGGGTGGCGGACGACCAGGACATCGGGCTGCATCGCGTTGAGCGTCATCGCGGTGTCGATCAGCGTCTCGCCCTTCTTGATCGCCGAGCCTTCGGCCGACATGTTGATAGTGTCGGCGCCGAGCCGCTTGCCGGCGATCTCGAAGGACGTGCGTGTACGCGTCGAGCTCTCGAAGAACAGGTTGAACTGGGTGCGCCCGCGCAGCACCGACTGCTTCTTGTCGAGCTGGCGGTTCTGCGCGACGTAGCTCTCGGACAGGTCCAAGAGCATCGTGATGTCGTCGGGTGAAAGGCCCTCGATCGTCAGCAGATGACGGTGCGGGAACGCGTGCGGTTCGAGGAGAGCCACTAAAGCGGCCACTATAACGAGCCGACCGCGGGGGAAGCAAGCCGGCTCCGCAGAGTTCCACGCCGTTCTGTCTGGGCGGTTTCGCCCTAGCGCTCGCGGCCAATCGCATCCAATGCGGATTGCAGGATGTAGGCCGCCGCGAGCTTGTCGACGAGCGCCTTGCGCCGCCGCCGCGAGGCGTCGGCCTCCTCGATCAGGAAACGCGTGACCGCGGCGGTAGAGAGGCGCTCGTCCCAGAATGCCAACGGGAGGTCCAGCGCGCGGTCGAGATCGGCGGCGAACTGCCGCACCGATTGGCAGCGCGGCCCCTCGCTGCCATCCATGTTGAGGGGCAGGCCGAGGATCAAGCCGCCCGCCGCCGTCTCGGCCAGCACCGCGCGCAGCGCCGCGATGTCGCGGGCGAGCTTGGAGCGCCTGAGCGTGCGCAGCGGGGTCGCCACCGTCAGCGTCGTATCGGACAGCGCGAGCCCGAGGGTCTTACGGCCGACATCGAGGCCAAGCACGCGTTGTCCGCGTGCCAGACGGGCGGCGAGGTCGGCGGGGTTGCGACAGAGCATGGCGCGATGATACCGTCCGGCGGCGCCGCGGCGGGGGCCGCGTTGCGCCGCGATTCCTGACAGAACCGGCGTGAGGTGGCACATGGCGCTGGACAAGGCCGCGGTGGTGCGGATCGCCAAGCTGGCGCGGATCAAGGTGGCCGAGGCCGAGCTCGAGCCGCTGGCGCGCGAGCTCGACGGCATCCTCGGCTGGGTCGCGCAGCTCAACGAGCTTGATACCTCTGACCTGCCACCGATGACCAGCGTGGTGGCAGCGCGCCTGCCCCGCCGCCCCGACACGGTGAACGATGGCGGCTACCCGGAACGGATTCTCGCCAACGCGCCGCGCACCGAAGGCGGGTTCTTCGCGGTGCCGAAGGTCGTCGAGTGAGTGTTCTCGACCTGTCGCTCGCCGAAGCTCGGCGCGCCCTGAGCGCTCGCGCCGTATCGGCACGTGAGCTTGCCGAGGCTTACGTCGGGGCGATGGCGGCAGGTCGCCGGCTCAATGCCTACATCACCGAGACGCCCGACGCCGCACTTGCCGAAGCGACAGCCTCCGATGCACGCCGCCGGCGCGGCGAGGTCGGTGCGTTGGAGGGCATCCCGCTCGCCATCAAGGATCTGTTCGCGACCGAGGGCGTGCGGACCAGCGCCGGATCGCACATCCTCGACGGCTTCTCACCACCCTACGAGTCGACCGTTACCGCCAACCTCAAGCGGGCCGGCTCCGTCTTGCTGGGCAAGACAAATCTCGACGAGTTCGCGATGGGCTCATCGAACGAGACCAGCTACTACGGTCCGGTGTTCAGTCCGTGGCAGCGGCGCGGCGATAACCGCCCGCTGGTGCCCGGTGGATCGAGCGGCGGCTCGGCGGCCGCGGTGGCCGCCCGGGTCGCGCTCGGCGCCACGGGGACCGATACCGGCGGCTCGATCCGCCAGCCGGCGGCCTTCTGCGGCATCGTCGGCATGAAGCCGACCTTTGGGCGGTGCTCGCGCTGGGGCATCGTCGCCTTCGCCTCATCGCTCGACCAGGCCGGCCCGCTCGCCCGCACGGTGCGCGATGCCGCGATCCTGCTGGGCGCGATGGCCGGGTACGATGCGCGCGACTCGACCTCCGTCGATGTTCCAGTGCCCGACTACGAGGCGGCGCTGAGCGGCGGCGTGCGTGGCCTGCGCGTCGGGATTCCGGCCGAATACCGCGTCGCTGGCATGCCGGAGGAGATCGAGCGGCTGTGGCGCGACGGCGCGGACTGGCTCAAGGCGGCCGGCTCGGAACTCCGCGAGGTCAGCCTGCCGCACACCCGCTATGCTCTGCCGACCTACTACATCGTCGCGCCGGCCGAGGCGTCCTCGAACCTCGCCCGTTACGACGGCGTGCGCTACGGCTTGCGGGTGCCCGGGGCAACGCTCGAGGAAATGTATGAGAACACGCGCGCGGCGGGCTTCGGACGCGAGGTGCGCCGGCGCATCCTGATCGGCACGTACGTGCTCTCGGCCGGCTACTACGACGCCTACTACATCAAGGCACAGAAAGTGCGCACCCTGATCGCGCGCGACTTCACCGAGGCCTTCGCCGAGGTCGATGTCCTGCTGACCCCGACCGCTCCGTCCGCGGCCTTCGCGCTCGGCGACAAGTCGGCCGACCCGATCGCCATGTACCTCAATGATGTCTTCACGGTGCCGGCGAGCC
>VGEJ01000189.1 GCA_016869335.1 Alphaproteobacteria bacterium
GAGGACGCGCACCGCCGCCGCCCGCGACTCGCCGACCCCCAGGCGCCAGCGGTCCCGGCGGAGGCCGAGGGCTTCTTGATCGAGGGCGGCCGCATCCGACTGCTCCAGCCCGAGGTGTTCGCGGAGCGCCCGGTTGCGATGATCGGCCTGTTCCACCTCGCCGATCGGCTCGCGCTCGATATCCACCCCGAGGTGTTGCGCGCGCTGGCCGGTCGGCTCGGCGGCATCGACCAGCGACTGCGCGCCGACCCGCAAGCCAATCGGCTGTTCCTCGAGATCTTGACCTCGCGCCACAAGCCCGAGACGGCGCTGCGCCGCATGAACGAGTCAGGCGTGCTCGGCCGTTTCGTTCCCGAGTTCGGCCGGGTCATCGCGCAGATGCAATACGACATGTACCACGTGTACACGGTCGACGAGCACGCGATCCGCGCGATCGGCCTCCTCTCCCGCATCGAGAAGGGCGAACTCGCGGCCGACCATCCGCTGTCTGATGCGGTCGTGCACAAGGTGCTGTCGCGGCGCGCCCTCTACCTCGGCCTGTTCCTCCACGACATCGGCAAGGGCCGCGGCGTCGATCACTCGGAGTTCGGCGCCACCGTCGCGCTCAAGCTCGGGCCGCGGCTCGGGCTCAGCGCCGAGGAGACGGAGACCGCCGCCTGGCTGGTCCGCCATCACCTGTCGTTCTCCCACACCGCATTCAAGCGCGACATCAGCGACCCGAAGACGGTCGAGGACTTCGTCGCGCTGGTGCAGAGTCCGGAGCGGCTGCGGCTCCTCCTCGTACTCACCGTGGCCGACATCCGGGCCGTCGGCCCCGGACGATGGAACGGCTGGAAAGGGCAGCTCCTGCGCGACCTCTACCACGCCGCCGAGGCGATGCTTTCGGGCGGACTGGCGGCGAGCGGCCGTGCCCGGCGCGTAGAGGAGGCGCACGCGGCGCTCCGGGAGCGCATGGCCGACTGGCCCGAGGCCGCCGTCCGGGCGCACGCGGCCCGGTGCGAGGACGCCTACTGGTTGTCCGCCGATGCCGACACCCACGCGCGCCATGCGCGCTTCATCGCCCGCGCCGAGGAGCGCCAGGCGCCGGTCGCGATCGACACCCGCATCGACCGCTTTCGCGCCATCACCGAGGTGACCCTGTTCGCACCCGACCAGGTCGGGCTGTTCGCCCGCGCGACCGGCGCGCTCACCCTCTCTGGCGCGACGATCGTCGATGCCAAGATTTTCACCACCATCGACGGCATGGCGCTCGATACGTTCCTGATCCAGGGCGCCGGGGGCGGCTCGATCGATGAGCCGGCCAAGCTCGCGCGCCTGCGCGAAGCGATCGCGCGGGCCCTGACCGGCCCGCTCACGCTCGATCGCCCGCTGCCGCTGGCGCCCCGTCTGAAAAGCCGGACCGAGGTGTTCACGGTGGCGCCGCGCGTGCTGATCGACAATGGCGCCAGCCACCTGCACACGGTCGTCGAGGTCAACGGTCGCGATCGCCCGGGCTTGCTGTTCGATCTCGCCCGCGCCCTCACGGGACTCCGCCTTTCGATCGCGAGCGCACACATCGCGACTTTCGGCGAGCGCGCCGTCGACGTGTTCTACGTCAAGGATCGCTTTGGCCTGAAGGTGACCAAGGAGGACGCGCTGGTCGCGATCCGCGAACGCCTGCTCGAGGCCCTAGCCCCGCCACCACCGTCTCCGCGCGCACGGATATCCGGGCGTCCGGCGCCGCCGCTTGCCGTCCCGGGAGGCGCGCCGAGCACGCGATGAACCTGCTGCGCGCGGCCACCACCGTCGGCAGCTATACCATGGCGAGCCGGGTTCTCGGCTTTGCCCGCGATGTCCTCATCGCCGACCGGCTCGGCGCCGGGCTGATCGCCGATGCGTTCTTCGTCGCGTTCAAGTTGCCGAACTTCTTTCGCCGGCTGTTCGCCGAGGGGGCCTTCAGCGCGGGCTTCGTGCCGCTGTTCTCTATCCACCTGACCCGGGAGGGCAAGGGCGCGGCCCGCGCCTTCGCGGAGGAGGCGATGAGCATCCTGCTGTGGTCGCTCATGGCCCTGCTCGTCGTGGTCGAGGTGACGGCGCCGTGGCTGATGTACGGCCTCGCACCTGGCTTCTCGTCCGAGCCGGCCAAGTTCGACCTCACGGTGGCGCTGACCCGCCTCGCCTTTCCGTACCTCGTCTTCGTGAGCATCGTCTCGCTGATGGGCGGCATGCTCAACGCACTCGGCCGGTTCGCGGTGGTCGCAGCGGCACCCATGCTGCTCAATCTCTGCATGATCACAGGTCTCCTGGTGCTCAACCGGCTGACCGAGACGCCCGGGCACGCGCTGGCCTGGAGCGTCTCCGCCGCGGGCCTTCTGCAGATGCTGTGGCTCGCCCACGCCGTGCACCGCGAGGGCTTCGGGCTGCGCCTGCCGCGGCCGCGGATCACACCGCGGGTGCGCCAGCTTCTGGCGTTGATGGTGCCCGGCGCGATCGGCGCCGGTGTGGTCCAGATCAACCTCGTGGTCGATGTGATGCTGGCGTCGCTCCTCCCGGCGGGCTCGGTATCGTTTCTGTACTATGCCGATCGCGTCACGCAGCTGCCGCTCGGCGTGATCGGCGTCGGCGTCGGCACGGCCCTTCTGCCCCTAATGTCGCGTCAGGTTGCCGCCGGCGACCTCGCGGGCGCCATCCACAGTCAGAACCGCGCCGCGGAGCTCGCGCTGCTCCTGACGCTGCCGGCCATGGCGGCGCTCCTGGTGCTGGCCGAGCCGCTGACGGCGGTGCTGTTCGAGCGCGGCGCGTTCGCCGCCGCGGACACGGCCGCGACCGCAGGCGCGCTCGTGGCCTTCACGCTCGGGCTGCCGGCCTACGTCATGGTCAAGGTGCTGGCGCCGGCGTACTTCGCGCGCCGCGACACCCGGACTCCGGTGCGCATCGGTTTGATCTGCCTCGCGGTGAATCTGGCACTCAACCTGATCCTGATGTGGCCGCTCAAGCACGTCGGGCTCGCGCTTTCGACCGCGATCGCGGCCTGGCTCAACGCCGTGCTTCTGGCGCGTGGGCTCTATGTGGGCGGCCACTTCAGGGTCGATGCGCGGCTCAAGCAGCGCGTTCTGCGCATCGCCGGCTCGGTGGCGGCGATGGCCCTCGGGCTGTGGCTGGCTGAACGCGCCGTGTCCGAGGGGCGGGCCGGGATCGGACCGGTCCTCGGCATGATCGCCCTGATCGTCCTTGGCGCGGTGCTCTACCTGGCCGCGGCGCAGGTCAGCGGCGCGGCGCGCTGGGGCGAGGTTCGACGCATGTTGCGGCGCGAGGGGGTGGCGGTTGACCGCACGGGCCAGCCGCGCTAACAGGCGCAAGCGACCGCAGAGCGTGATCAGCGCCTCGTCATGAATCGGATCTTCTCGGGCGTTCAGCCCACAGGCAACTTGCATCTCGGCAACTATCTCGGCGCCATCCGCAATTGGGTCCGGCTGCAGGCGAGTCACCACTGCCTCTACTGCGTGGTCGATCTCCACGCCATCACCGTGCCGCAGGACCCGGTCGAGCTGCGCTCGAGCACGCGCGAGGTGGCGGCGACCCTGCTCGCCGCCGGGATCGACGCGCGCTCGAGCATCGTCTTCACCCAGAGCCAGGTTGCGGCGCACGCTGAGCTCGCCTGGATCTTCAATTGTGTGGCGCGGCTGGGCTGGCTCAACCGCATGACCCAGTTCAAGGAGAAGGCCGGCAAGGACCGCGAGAACGCCACCGTCGGCCTCTATGCCTACCCGACGCTGATGGCAGCGGACATCTTGCTCTATCACGCGACGCACGTGCCGGTCGGCGAGGACCAGAAGCAGCATCTCGAGCTGACGCGCGACATCGCCCAAGCCTTCAACAGCATGTATGGCGTCGACTTCTTTCCGCTCGTCGAGCCCATCATCCTCGGCACCGCCGCACGCGTGATGAGCCTGCGCGACGGCACCCGCAAGATGAGCAAGTCGGACCCCTCCGATCAGTCGCGCATCAATCTGACGGACCCGCCAGAGGTGATCGCGCACAAGATCCGCCGCGCCAAGACCGACCCGCAACCGCTGCCCGAGTCGCCTGCGGGGCTCGAGGGCCGACCGGAAGCCGAGAACCTGTTGGGCATCTATGCGAGCCTGTCCAACATCACCCTCGAGCAGGCGTGTCAGCAGTTCGCGGGTGCGTCGTTCTCGCATTTCAAGGCGGCTCTGACCGAACTCGCAGTGGCGGACCTAGCGCCGATCGCGGCCGAGCTCAATCGCCTTCTCGCCGATCCGGGCTATGTCGAGGGCGTGCTGAAGGACGGTGCCGCGCGAGCGCGGACCATCGCCGATCCCAACCTGAGCCAAGTCCACGAGCTCATCGGGTTCCTGCGGTCGTAGCCGGCCGCGCACCGGACGATGCCGCCTTGACCGACCGCACCCTGCCGCTTAGATCATGGGACGGACCGGCGCGTGGGAGCGGCCATGGCGGAGCGCGATATCGAGTGGGCACGGTGGACCGCGATCAGCGGGCGGGCGGTGCGGCGGGTCGTGCTGTGGGCGGCCGGCGCGGTGCTGCTCGCGGTCGTGCTCTACTACCCGATCGGCATGATCGTCGTTCACGAGATCGACGATGACACCGCGTTCGCGGTCGCCGAGTCGGGGATCCCGCCGGGCGGCAGCCGAGCGGTGAGCATCGCCGCCGCCCTCATCGACCGCGAGGTCAACCAGCACGAGTGGGTGGCCAACGATCCGATCTTCATGCCGGGCGCGTTCCTCGACAACATGCAGAATTTCCAGCAGGGCGTGATCGGCGCGCTCGCCCGTTTTTCGTTCGAACTGGTGGATCAACTCGGCCGAACGCGGGGCTCGAGCCAGATCGATCCCGACCTCCAGGAGGCGGCGGGGCTCTTGCAGTATTCTGGCAAGAAGTGGGTGTTCGACTTCGCGACCTCGATCGCGCCGACCGCGACCTCGGAGGCGCAGTACCGGCGCGCCATGCGTGCCTTGCTCGACTATAACCGGCGCCTCGGCCGCGGCGATGCGGTGTTCGAGCGGCGCGCCGACAACCTCCTCGCCACGCTTGACCGCATCGCCGCTGATCTCGGCTCCGCTTCGGCCGCGATCGACAAGCAGATCGCCGTTGGGCGCGGCGGTTTCTTCGACACCGATGCTGACGATGTCTTCTACACCGTCAAGGGCCAAGCCTATGCCTACTACCTGCTGCTTCGCGAGATGCGGGCCGACTTCGACAACGTCGTGATCGGGCGCGAATTGACCACCGCCTGGGAGCAGATGCTGACGACGATGCACGAGGCGGCCCGGCTCAACGCCTGGGTCATCGCCAACGGCGATCCCAACAGCATGTTGGTGCCGAGCCATCTCGCGGCGCAAGGGTTCTTCGTGCTGCGCGCCCGCACGCAGCTGCGCGAGATCACCGCCATCCTGCAGAAATGAGCCTGCTTGCCCGCGGCTGACGGCCCGGGCAGGATAACGTCTCCCAACCACAAGCCCGCCGTGAGTCATGCCCGAGCCCACACGCCCGGCACAAGGCATCCGCAAGTTCCTGGTGGTCGTCGACGACACGCCCGAATGCCGCGTCGCGTTGCGCTTCGCCTGCCGGCGAGCGCGTAAGACGCAGGGCGGCGTCACACTTGTTCGCGTCATCGAGCCGGCCGATTTCCAACACTGGGCGGCGGTCGGGAACCTGATGCGGGAGGAAGCCCGAGCCGAGGCCGAGACGCTGCTGCAGAGCCTGGCGGCGGACGTCAACCACAGCGCCGGCGTGATACCCGAGCTG
>VGEJ01000190.1 GCA_016869335.1 Alphaproteobacteria bacterium
CCCGGTGACCGCGCGCAGCGCCGGAATGAGCGCGGCGGCCCGCTCCGGCGTGAGCACCCCGCTGGCGTCGTAGAACGTCAGCACGTCGGTCCCGAGCGCGACCAGCTCGCGCGCCTTGGCAACGAAGTACTCATCAGTATGGACCGGGCTCACCGCAAAGAACACGGTGCCGTCGACCTTCAATCCGTGGCGGTGCGCGCTCGCGACGTGGTAGGCGATGTTCGCGAAATCGTTGAGGCCATCGATCAGCAGCACCCACTCGAAGCCGACGGCGGCGATGCGCTTCATCACCAGGTCGACCACGTCGTTCGGGAACTGGCGCCAGCCGAACAGGTTGCGGCTGCGCACCAGGATCATCAGTGGCGTCGACGGCATCCGCTTCTTGACGAGGCGGAAGCGCTCCCATGGGTCCTCGTAGAGGAAGCACACGGCGGTGTTGAACCCCGCCCCGCTCGCGACGCAGGCGCGGCAGAAACCGCCGCCCTCGACGACGCCCGCGATACCCAGCATGTCCTCGGTGTTCATCCGCGTGGCCCAGAGCGAGAGCTGGCCATCACGCATCGTTTCTTCGATGATCCGCAGATCGCGCATCGCCGCCCCCCGCAGCGTCGGCGCCGCTAGGCGGCGTTCGGCTGAAGCACCGCGGGTGCGGGCTTCAGCGCCGCCGCGCGGGCGCGGGCGGGGGCATCGTCGAGCCCGGCGAGCTTCAGCGCCGAGGCGGTCGCCAGCCAGTTGAACGGGCTCGCTGGCCGCTGTTCGGTGCGCTCGGCCGCGATCGCCCGCGCGAGCGGCGCCCAGCCGCCGCGCAGCGCGGCAGCGAGCAGGGTGAGGCTCAGCACATCGCGTTGCGCGTGGCTGCCACCGAAGCGCTGCGCCACGGGCCGCACCGCGAGCAGGAGGTCCGCGGCCTCGTCATAGCGCGCTTCACCGAAGGCCGCGATCGCATGGCAGAGCGGCAGCCCGACCTCGTGCGCCATCATGCCGTTGGTGCCCCCGCTCTCGGCCGAGGCCGTGACCTCGGCCAACAGGCGCGCCACGGCCTCCCATCGCCCGGCCGCCGCATAAACCATCATCGCGTGCGCATCGTTGAAGGCATACCAGCCGGCGCCACCGACGCGCGCCCAGGCGTCGGCAACCGTGTCGAAGCGCGCCCCAACATCGACACCGCGCAGCCACAGCCGCCACAACAGCGAGGTTCCGTCGACGAACTCGATCGCCAGCCCGTCCGGACGCGGCTTGATCCGGGTGTCGAACAGCTCGAGCGCGCGGGCGTGGTCGTCCGCGTCGAGATGGAACAGCGCCAAGTGCCACCAATTGTGACAGGCGAACATGTTGTCGGGCGCCCAGTCGGGGATGTGCAGGCTCAGCCAGTCGATGCCTTTGGTGGGCTGCGCCTGCATCTCGCACACGTGGGTGACGGCGTGGATCGCCCAGGGATCGCGCGGATTGCGATCGACGGCGCGGCGCCCGGTGTCTTCGGCCCGCGTATAGTCGGCCGTCTCTTCCAGCCCGAAGGCATACATGCCCAGGACGTAGTCATAGCCGGGCACGGCCGCGTTCCACCACGGCAGGACACGCGCCACGCGGTCGCGGAGCGAGGTCGCGTGCCCGAGAAAGAAATCGCCGGTGTGCGCCACCTGCAGCGCCAGGCTGTCGCGCGGATAGTCGGTGAGCACGCGAGCGTAGCGCGCCAGGGCACCCTCGAAATCGCCCTCGAGCCAGGCACGCGCCGCCGCAGCGTGGCCGCGCTCGCGCTCGTTCGCAGTCGCCCGCAGGCGGTCCACCTGGGCGATGCTCTCGCGCAGCATCGGCTCGACCGAGCGATCGTTGACCATGACCGCGATGTCGGCCTTCAGGCAGTGGCCCATCACGAAGTCGGGGTCTTCCTGCAGCGTCGCGTCGATCGCCGCTAACGGGTCGTTGAAGTAGCCGTGCAGGAGCTCGACGGCAGCCTCGTAGCCCTCGAGCGAGGCGGGCCGCGAGGTTGACAGCGGCACGCCCCGGCAATCGCTCAGTGCCATCGTCCCTCCCTCTCCCTCACCGTCCGGTTGCGTCGGAAAGCGCCTGATCGAGGTCGGCGATCAGGTCCTCGGTGTCCTCGATCCCGACCGAGAGGCGCAGAAGATCAGGCGGCGCGGAGCTGCCTGCGCCCTCGATGCTGGCGCGATGCTCGATCAGACTCTCGACGCCCCCGAGCGAGGTCGCGCGCTTGAATACCGTCGTGCGGGCCGCGACCGCGACTGCCGCCATCTCGCCACCAGCCACTCGGATCGAGAGCGTGCCACCGAAGCCACCCGTCATTTGGGCCTTGGCGATCGCGTGGCCCGGGTGCCCGGGCAGCCCCGGGTAGAGCACGGCCGCGACGCGGGGATGCGCGGCCAGGTGCCCAGCGATCCGCTCGGCGCTGCGGCACGCCTGCGACACGCGGAGGTAAAGGGTGCGCATGCCGCGCACCAGAAGCCAGGCCTCGAACGGGCCGAGCACGGCTCCTCCTGCCCGGCGCACCGCCCGCACCTTGTCCCACGCGGCATCGCGCAGCGCGGTGACCAGCGCCCCCGCGACGACGTCGCTGTGGCCGTTGAGGTACTTGGTCGCCGAATGCATGACGTAGTCGGCGCCCAGCGCCAGTGGACGGGTCAGCACCGGGGTCGCCGCCGTGTTGTCCACGCACACGCGGGCGCCGTGGGCACGCGCGAGAGCGGCCACGGCCGCGATGTCGGTGATCGCCCAGGTCGGGTTGGCCGGTGTTTCGACCCAGATGAGCTTGGTGCGCCCCACCCGGAGCACCGCGCTTAGGGCGGCCGCGGTCATCTCCGGCAGGAACGAAACCTCCAGGCCCCAGCGCACGGCGTGATCGCGGAGCCAGGCGCGCAGGCCCCAGTACATCACCGCCGGCGCGATCACGTGATCGCCCGGCGCGAGCGCCTGGAAGAGCGCCGCGGCGGCGGCGTTCCCCGACGCGAACACGAGCGCACCCTCGCCCCCTTCGAGCGCGGCGAGCAGCGCCTCGGCCTGATCATACGCCGGGCTGTCGTCGCGCCCATAGATGCGGCCCGAGCGGAACTGATTGTCGGGGTCGCGCAGGAAGGTCGTCGCAGGATGCAGCGGCGGGATGATCGCGCGCGTCGCCTCATCGACCCAGCCGAGCGCCTGCGCCGCCAACGTCGCCGGCCTTAGCCCCTCCGCCGCCATGGGCTACCGCCGGGCGTATTGGGCCGTGCCGAACAGGATGTCGCGGGTCTTGTCGGTCATGTCTTCCGGCTTGCGGCGGCGCTCGGCGAGCACCTCGACCGCCTTCATGACCGCCGGGCGCGACGCCATCTTGTCGAACCAGCGCTTGAGGTTCGGGTGCGCGCCGAGGTCCTGGCCCTGGAGTTCCCATGAGCGCAGCCACGGGAAGATCGCCATGTCCGCGATCGTGTACTGGCCGGCCGCCACCCAGTCGCGATCGCCGAGGCGGCGGTCGAGCACGCCGTAGATGCGCCGCGCCTCGTTGGTGTAGCGCTCGGTCGCGTAGGGAGCCTTGTCCTTGGCGTAGACGCGGAAGTGGTGGGCTTGGCCCAGCATCGGGCCGACGCTCGCCATCTGGAACATCAGCCACTCCAGCACCTCGATGCGCTGGCGCGCATCGCCGGGCAGGAACCGGCCGGTCTTCTCGGCCAGATAGATGAGGATGGCGCCCGATTCGAAGACCGAAATCGGCTTGCCGCCGGGCCCGTCGGGATCGACGATCGCCGGCATCTTGTTGTTCGGGCTGATGCGGAGGAACTCGAGCTTGAACTGCTCGCCGGCACCGATGTCCACGGCGATGACACGGTAGGGCGTCCCCGTCTCTTCCATGAAGATGTGGATCTTGTGCCCGTTCGGAGTGGGCCAAGTGTAGAGGTCGATCATCGCCATCTCCATGTACCGTCTCAGCCGCTCAGCGCGCCGCGCAGCATTTCGTTGACCAGCTTTGGATTCGCTTTCCCTTGGGTCGCCTTCATGACCTGGCCGACGAAGAAACCGAACAGCTTGTCCTTGCCGGCGCGATACTCTTGAACCTTATCATGGTTGGCGGCGAGCACCGCCGCAATCGCGTCCTCGATCGCGCCCGCGTCGGTGATCTGGCGGAGCCCGCGCTCGATGATGATGGCGTCGGCGTCCGCGCCGGTTTCGACCATCGCCTCGAAGACCTCCTTGGCGATGCGGCCGGAGATTGTTTGATCGGCGATCCGATCGATGAGCTGACCGAGCCGAGCCGTGTTCACCGGCGAGGTCGCGATGTCACGCCCGGCCTTATTGAGGGCGCCGAAGAGATCGCCGGTCACCCAGTTGGCCACCAGCTTGGCATCGCGCCCGCGGGCCACCGCCTCGAAGAAGTCGGCCGTCTCGCGCTCCGCGACCAGCACCCCGGCGTCATAGGCGGAGAGGCCGTAGTCGGCGACGAAGCGAGCCTTCTTTTCGTCGGGCAGCTCGGGCAGGCCGCGGCGGATGTCCTCGACCCACTGCGGATCGAGTTCGAGCGGCAGGAGATCGGGGTCGGGGAAGTAGCGATAGTCGTGCGCCTCCTCCTTCGAGCGCATCGAGCGCGTGACCCCCTCGCCGGGGTCGAACAGGAGGGTCTCCTGGACAACGCGGCCGCCGCCCTCGAGCACGTCGCGCTGGCGACCAGCCTCGTAGTCGATGGCCTGCTGCAGGAAGCGGATCGAGTTGACGTTCTTGATCTCGCACCGCGTGCCGAACGGCGCGCCGAGCCGGCGGAGCGAAACGTTGGCATCGACCCGGAGCGAGCCTTCCTGCATGTTGCCATCGCACGTGCCGAGATAGCGCAGGATGGTGCGCAGCTTGCGGACATAGGCGCCCGCCTCTTCGGCCGAGCGTAGGTCGGGCTCCGAGACGATCTCCATCAGGGCCACCCCGGCCCGATTGAGATCGACGTAAGAGAGCTCGGGATGCTGATCATGAAGACTCTTGCCGGCGTCCTGCTCGAGGTGCAGGCGCGTGATGCCAACCCGTCGCGCCACACCACCCGCCAGATCGATTACCACCTCGCCCCGGCTGACGATGGGCTGGCCGTACTGCGAGATCTGATACCCGGCCGGCAGGTCGGGATAGAAGTAGTTCTTGCGGTCGAACACCGAGCGCAGGTTGATCGCCGCCCGCAGGCCGAGACCGGTGCGCACCGCCTGGGCCACGCAGGCCTCGTTGATCACGGGCAGCATGCCGGGCATCGCCGCATCGACGAAGCTGACCTGGGTATTGGGCTGGGCGCCGAATGCGGTCGAGGCGCCCGAGAAGAGCTTGGCCCGCGAGATCACTTGGGCGTGGATCTCGAGGCCGATCACCACCTCCCACGGCCCGCTGGCACCCTCGATCATGCCTGCCACCACAGGTTCGGTCGGTGCGTGAAGCCCGCCGCCCGCTCCACCACCTCACCTACCTTGAGCACCTCGGCCTCGGCAAATGGGCGGCCGATGATCTGGAGCCCGAGCGGCAGGCCCTCGCCCGAGAGACCGGCGGGCACCGAGATGGCGGGCAACCCGGCCAGGCTCGCCGGCACCGTGAAGACATCATTGAGGTACATGGCGATCGGGTCGGCCGACTTGTCGCCGAGCGCGAAGGCCGCGGACGGAGCGGTCGGGGTCAGCAGGACATCGACCTCGGCGAAGGCCTAGGTGAAGTCGCGCGCGATCAGGGTGCGCACTTTCTGTGCCTTGATGTAGTAGGCGTCGTAGTAGCCGGCCGA
>VGEJ01000191.1 GCA_016869335.1 Alphaproteobacteria bacterium
GCGCCGCCGAGCATCTTCGGGCAGCCCGGCGGCTGCGACCGCAGGTGCCGCGCGCAGCCGTGCCGGCGCTGCTCTCCGGCGCGATCGCGGATTCACTGCGCCGCCGCCTCGCCCGGGCCGCCTTCGATCCCTATTGCGCGGCGCCGACCATGACGCGCCTCGCGCGCCAGCTCGGCCTCGCCCGCTACGCATGGAGCGGCCGCTACTAGCGCGGGTGTGCCCGGTCGCCACCGGTGTGCGTCGTTTCGATTGTGCGGCTCCGGCGGAGCGCAGTATCCTTCTGAGACCGCTATGCACCGCCGTGGTTGTCGAGCTTGGCGGAATCACGAGAAGTTGCGGGGGCTGAAATGTCACGCATCGCTTACGTCAACGGCCGCTATCTCCCGTTTACGCAGGCGCACGTGCACGTCGAGGATCGCGGGTACCAGTTCGCCGATGGCATCTATGAGGTCATTGCCGTTCAGGGCGGCCGGCTGATCGACGCCGCGCAGCACCTCGATCGGCTCGAGCGGTCCCTGCGCGAGCTTGCGATTCCCTCGCCGATGACGCGGAGCGCGCTCGGCCACGTGCTCCACGAGACGATCCGCCGCAACCGCGTGCGCGATGGCATGGTCTATCTGCAGGTGACTCGCGGGGTGGCGCGCCGCGATCACGCATTCCCCCAGCGGCAGCGGCCCGCAGTGGTGGCGACGGCCCGCCCGCTCAAAGCGCAGGCGCCCGAGCTCGCCGCCAGCGGAATCAAGGTCGTCACCATCCCCGACATCCGCTGGGGCCGTTGCGACATCAAATCGATCGCGCTCCTTCCGAACGTGCTGGCGAAGCAGCGGGCCCGGGAGGCGGGCGCCTTCGAGGCGTGGCTAGTGGACGGACAGGGTTTGGTCACCGAGGGCAGCTCGACCAACGCGTGGATCGTGGATGACGTCGGCCACCTCGTGACGCGCCACCTCGAGAACGCGATTCTGAGCGGAATCACCCGCCTGGTGCTCCTGGACTACGCGCGCGAGGCGGGCTACAAGGTCATCCAGCGCCCGTTTTCGGTCGCCGAGGCGAAGGCGGCGCCGGAGGCCTTCCTCACCAGCACCACATCCTTCGTCCTCCCCATCGTGCGCATCGATGACACGGTGATCGGCGCCGGAAAGCCCGGTCCCGTGACGCTCCGCCTGCGGGCCCTGTACGAGCAGCATCTCGGCCCTCCGGCCCCAACCCGCCGCGCCCATGCCGCCTGAGGAGGATCACTTGCCACGCGAGCCCCGCGAACCCATTTCTGAATCGGCCCCCGCGCCGCGCGCGGTCGGGACCGGGTCGGATTCGGGCCGAGCACGCTCAAATAGCCGCGAAAGGGCAGCCAACGACAATGTCTGCGCCAAAGTCTCAGAACCTCCAGGACGTGTTCCTTAATTTCATCCGGAAAAACAAGCTGCCGGTCACCGTGTTCTTGTTGAACGGCGTCAAACTTCAGGGCGTCATCACTTGGTTCGACAACTTCTGCATCCTGTTGCGCCGTGATGGCCATGCTCAGCTCGTCTACAAGCACGCCATCTCGACCGTGATGCCGGCGGCGCCAGTGCAGCTCTACGAGCCGGAGGAGGCCGAGGCTGAAGTCGCCGCCGGCTGACGCCGCGTCGGGTGAGGCCCGGGGCAACGGCGCAAGTACCCGCGCCATCGTGCTGCACCCCTTCGCGCGGTGGCCGCGCGATGGCCTGGACGGTCAGGGTCCGAAGCGCTCGCCGGAGGCGCGGCTGGCCGAGGCAGTGAGCCTCGGTCGCTCGATCGGCCTCGACGTGGTGGCGAGCGCTGCGGTTGCATGCGACACGTTCCGCCCCGCCACCCTCTTCGGTCGCGGCAGGGTGGAGACCTGTCGCGAACTCGTCGCCGACACGGCCGCGGACCTGGTGGTGATCGACGCCACGCTGTCGCCGGTCCAGCAACGCAACCTCGAGCGCGCGTGGCGCTGCAAGGTCGTCGACCGGACCGGCTTGATCCTGGAGATCTTCGGGGCGCGGGCGCGCACGCGGGAGGGGCGGCTTCAGGTCGAGCTCGCCCGCCTGAGCTATCAACGCAGCCGCCTGGTGCGGTCGTGGACCCACCTGGAGCGCCAGCGTGGCGGCTTCGGGTTCCTCGGCGGCCCCGGCGAGTCACAGATCGAGTCCGATCGGCGCCAGATCGCCGAGCGCATCGTCCAGTTGCGCGGCGAGCTGGACGGCGTACGCCGCACCCGGGGATTGCATCGCGATAGCCGGCGCCGCGTGCCATACCCGGCGGTGGCGCTCGTCGGCTACACCAACGCCGGGAAATCGACCCTGTTCAACCGCCTGACGAGTGCCGGCGCGGTGGCGGATGACCGGATGTTCGCGACACTCGATCCGACCATGCGCGGGGTGAGCTTGCCGAGCGGGCGGCGCATCATCCTGTCGGACACGGTGGGGTTCGTATCGAAGCTGCCGACGAGCCTGGTGGCCGCGTTCTCGGCGACGCTCGAGGAGGTGCGCGAGGCCGACCTCGTCGTCCACGTGCGCGACCTCTCGCACCCGGACCACGACGTGCAGAAGGAGGACGTCCAAGCGGTGCTCCGTGAGATCGCGCCCGATCGCATGGCCGCCGAGCGGATGATCGAGGTCCTCAACAAGCTCGACCTCCTCGATCCCGCCATGCGGGCGCAGGCGCTCGCCCAGGTGGCGTGTGACACCGATCGCGTGGCGCTCTCGGCCCGAACGGGAGAGGGGTGCGCGGCGCTCCTGCGGCGCATCGACGAACGGCTCGCGGCCGACGAGCGGCTGATCGAACTCAAGGTGGCGCTGGCCGACGGGGCGGCGCTCGCCTGGCTCTATCGCCACGGCCGGGTCATGGCGCGAACCGACGGCAACCGCTTCGCCACGCTGACCGTCGCGCTGAGCGCCGCCGATCTGGGGTGCTTTCAGCGGCGCGCGGGCGATCGCAGCGGCGCGATCGCGGCGCGTTGACACGCCGCGGCGTGGTGCCTACACTGGCACTCACATCGGGGGAGTGCTAACAGCGTCGGCGAAACGATCACGCGCCGGGTCGACCCTCGGTTCATTTGCGGACTGGAGGTTTCATGCAGATCAAGCCTTTGCACGACCGCGTCTTGGTCAAACGCCTCGAGGAAGAGGCGCGGACATCGGGCGGCATCATCATTCCGGATACCGCCAAGGAGAAGCCGCAGCAGGGCAAGGTCATGGCCGTCGGCCCTGGCGCCCGCAGCGAGGATGGCAAATTGCAGGTGCCGGACGTCAAGAAGGGCGACCGCATCCTGTTCGGCAAGTGGTCGGGCACCGAGGTCAAGATCGACGGCGAGGAGATGTTGATCATGAAGGAGTCCGACATCATGGGCGTCGTTGCTAACTGATTGGGTGGAATGATGGCCGCGAAAGACGTCAAGTTCGATACCGAGGCCCGCGCCAGGATGCTGCGCGGGGTCGACATTCTGGCCGACGCCGTCAGGGTGACTCTGGGCCCGAAGGGCCGCAACGTGCTGCTCGACAAGTCGTTCGGCGCGCCGCGCATCTCCAAGGACGGCGTCACGGTCGCCAAGGAGATCGAGCTTTCCGACAAGTTCGAGAACATGGGCGCGCAGATGGTGCGCGAGGTCGCGAGCAAGACGTCCGACGAGGCGGGCGACGGCACCACGACGGCCACGGTCCTCGCCCACTCGATCGTGCGCGAAGGGTGCAAGGCCGTCGCCGCCGGCATGAACCCGATGGACATCAAGCGCGGCGTCGATCTCGCCGTCGAAGCTATCGTGGCCCAGATCAAGTCGCGCTCGCGCACCGTCAGCTCCGAGGCGGAGGTGGCGCAGGTCGGGACGATCTCGGCCAACGGCGAGAAGGCGATCGGCGACATGATCGCCGAGGCCATGCAGCGCGTCGGCAAGGAAGGCGTCATCACGGTCGAGGAAGCCAAGAGCCTCGGCACCGAGCTCGAGGTGGTCGAGGGCATGCAGTTCGACCGCGGCTATCTCTCGCCCTACTTCATCACCAACGCCGAGAAGATGACCACGGAGCTCGACAACCCCCTGATCCTGCTCCACGAGAAGAAGCTCAGCGGCTTGCAGCCCATGCTGCCGCTGCTCGAGGCCGTGGTGCAGACGGGTCGGCCGCTCCTAATCCTCGCCGAGGACGTCGAGGGCGAGGCGCTGGCCGCGCTCGTCGTCAACAAGCTGCGCGGCGGGCTGAAGGTCGCGGCGGTCAAGGCGCCCGGCTTCGGCGATCGGCGCAAGGCGATGCTCGATGACATCGCCACCCTGACCGGTGGCCAGCTCGTGTCCGAGGACCTCGGGATCAAGCTCGAGAATGTCGCCATCAACATGCTCGGCCAGGCGAAACGCGTGTCGATTACCAAAGAGGAAACAACCATCGTCGATGGCGCGGGCAAGAAGAAGGACATTCAGGGCCGCTGCTCCCAGATCCGGGCGCAGATCGACGAGACCACGTCCGACTACGACCGCGAGAAGCTGCAGGAGCGTTTGGCCAAGCTCGCCGGCGGCGTCGCGGTGATCAAGGTCGGCGGCGCGACCGAGGTCGAGGTCAAGGAGAAGAAGGACCGGGTCGATGACGCGCTCAACTCGACCCGCGCCGCGGTGGAGGAGGGGATCGTCGCCGGCGGCGGCGTGACGCTGCTGTATGCCTCGCGCGCGCTCGACAAGCTGAAGCCGGACAACCCGGACCAGCGGGTGGGCGTCGACATCGTCCGCAAGGCGCTGCAGGCGCCGCTCCGGCAGATTGTCGAGAACGCTGGAGCCGAGCCCTCGGTGATCGTCGGCAAGCTGCTTGAGTCGAAGGACGAGAAGCTCGGTTTCGATGCCCAGCGCGATACCTTTGTCGACATGTTCAAGGCCGGCATCATCGACCCGGCGAAGGTGGTACGCACCGCTCTCCAGGACGCAGCCTCGATCGCCGGCCTGATGATCATGACCGAGGCGATGGTGGCAGAAATCCCGGAGAAGAAGGAACCGGCGGCGCCCCACGCGCACGGCGGCATGCCAGGGATGTAGCTGCCGCTGGTCGTTTCTCCATTGGGGGCCGCGCCGGCATTGGTGCGGCCCCTTTCTTTTCTTGTCGGGCAAGATGCGTTGTTCGGCCGCCGCAGCGCCGATAAGATCGCGCCCGCGGGTGTGTTGGGAGAGGCAAGGGCATGGCAAGGGTTGCCTTCATCGGGCTCGGCGTGATGGGCTTTCCCATGGCCCGGCACCTCGGCAAGGCCGGACACGATGTCGTCGTCTACAACCGCACGAGCGGCAAGGCTGCCGACTGGGTGTCAAAGCACGGCGGCCGCGCCGCGCCGACCCCGGCCGCGGCCGCGGCCGGGCGCGAGGTCGTGTTCACCTGCGTCGGCAATGACGATGACGTGCGGAGCGTCGTGCTGGGCGAGAACGGCGCGCTCGCCGGGCTGGCGCGCGGCGCGATCCTGGTCGATCACACGACCGCCTCGGCCGACCTCGCGCGCGAGCTCGAGGGCGCCTCCACCGCGCGCGGCGTCGGCTTCCTCGATGCGCCGGTGTCGGGCGGACAGGCCGGCGCCGAGAACGGCGTGCTCACGATCATGGTGGGGGGCGATCCGGCGGTGTTCGACCGCGCCAAGCCGGTGATGAGCGCCTACTCCCGCACGACGACCCTGCTCGGCCCGGCCGGCTGCGGCCAGCTCACCAAGATGGTGAACCAGATCTGCATCGCCGGGCTGGTGCAGGGCCTGGCCGAG
>VGEJ01000192.1 GCA_016869335.1 Alphaproteobacteria bacterium
ACGAGACCTATATGCCTCCCGAGGTGGCTGAGGCGCTGAAGAAATCGGGAGAGTGGCGCGGCGCACCATGATTGCCGAAGTCGGTCACTACGCGCTCCTGCTCGCCCTCGCGCTCGCTCTTGTACAGGCGACCCTGCCGCAAATCGGTGCGTGGCGCGGAGTCGCCTCGTGGGTGGCGCTCGCCCCTCCGGCCGCGTTGGCCCAGCTCCTCTTCGTTGCGGTCGCGTTCGCCGCGCTCATGGCCGGCTACGTGACCTCCGACTTCTCGATCAGCAACGTCGCCGCGAACTCCCACACCGCCAAACCGCTCCTCTACAAGGTGGCCGGGGTGTGGGGCAACCACGAGGGTTCGCTGATCCTCTGGGTGCTGATCCTCGCGCTTTTTGGTGCCGCGGTCTCGGTGTTCGGCGCCAACCTGCCGCCGAGTTTCCGCGCTCGCGTGCTGAGCATCCAGGGCGCCATCGCGGTCGGCTTCCTTCTGTTTACCGTCGCGAGCTCGAACCCGTTCGAGCGCCTGGATCCGGCGCCGTTCGAGGGCAACGGGCTCAATCCGCTCCTGCAAGATCCGGGGCTCGCGTTCCACCCGCCATTCCTCTATCTCGGCTACGTCGGGTTTTCGATGGCCTTCGCGTTCGCCATCGCCGCCCTCTTGGAGGGCCGGGTGGAGCCGACCTGGGGCCGCTGGGTGCGCCCGTGGACGCTCGCCGCGTGGTGCGCGCTCACGCTTGGCATCGCGCTCGGCAGCTGGTGGGCGTACTACGAGCTCGGCTGGGGCGGATTCTGGTTCTGGGACCCGGTCGAGAACGCCTCATTCATGCCGTGGCTCGCCGGTACGGCGTTGCTTCACTCGGCGATCGTCGTCGAGAAGCGCGACACGCTCAAGAGCTGGACGATCCTTCTCGCGATCATCACCTTCTCGCTCAGTTTGCTTGGCACGTTTCTGGTGCGCTCTGGTGTGCTCACCTCGGTGCACGCGTTTGCCACCGACCCGGCGCGCGGCGTCTTCATCCTTGGCTTCCTCTTGTTCGTCATCGGCGGTTCACTGGCGCTCTACGCGGTGCGCGCACCCGCGCTCAAGGGCGGCGGGCTGTTCGCGCCGATCAGCCGCGAGGGCAGCCTCGTTCTGAACAACCTCCTTCTCGCGACCGCCTGCGCCACCGTGTTCCTCGGCACGCTCTATCCGCTCTTCCTCGATGCGGTGAGCGGCGGCGAGACCAAGGTCTCGGTCGGTCCGCCGTACTTCAACGGTACCTTCCTGCCCATCATGGCCCCGGTCGCCGCGGCCATGGCGGTGGGGCCATTCCTGCCGTGGAAGCGCGGCGATCTCGCCGGCGCGCTCGGCCGCCTCAAGGCGGCGTTCGCCATCGCCATCGGGATCGGGCTCCTCACCTGGGCGTGGCAGTCGGACGGCCCGGTGTGGGCGATCCTGGCGAGTGCGCTGGCGGCCTGGCTGTTCGTGGGGGCTCTGACCGAGCTTGCCGAGAGGATCAAGCTCGGACGGGCGCCACTGGCGGAGACGCTGCGCCGGGCGCGCCATTTGCCGCGCGCCGCCTACGGTATGACGATCGCTCACGCTGGTGTGGCGGTGGTTATCGTCGGGCTGACCGGCGCGACGAGCTGGCAGAGCGAGAAGCTGCAAATAATGCGTGCGGGAGAGACCGTGGCGCTCGCCGGCTATGAGCTTCGCTTCGAGGGCGTGCGGCCGGTGCCCGGCCCGAACTACGATGCGATGCGCGGTCGCTTCACCGTCAGCCGCGGCGGCCGTCCGGTCACCCCCCTGGAGCCGGAGACGCGCGTCTATACCGATCCGCCGATGGATACGACCGAGGCCGCGATCCGGCCAACGGTCACCGGCGATCTCTACGCCGTCGTGGGAGATGGCGATGGTGCGGGCGGCTTCGCCACGCGGCTCTACTACAAGCCGTTCGTGCACTGGATCTGGCTCGGCGCCGGAATCATGATGGTGGGCGGACTGATTTCCTTGACCGACCGGCGCCACCGCGTCGGTGCCCCGGCTCGGCCCCCGGCGCCCGCACGGCTCGAGCCCGCGGCTGCCGAGTAGCCGTGCACCTGCGGTTTGTCCTGCCTCTGGTCGCCTTCGTTCTGCTAGCGGGCGCGCTTGGTGTCGGGCTCACGCTCGACCCCCGGATCATCCCTTCGGCCATGAAGGGTAAGAGCGTGCCGGACTTTGCCTTGCCGCCGGTCGCGGGGCGCACGCTCGGTCTAGCGAGCACCGATCTGCGCGACGGTGAGGCGACGGTGGTAAACGTGTTCGCCTCGTGGTGCGTTCCGTGCCGCGTCGAGCATCCGTTGCTCGTGCAGCTTGCGCGCCAGGGTATTGCGGTCCACGGGCTGAACTACAAGGACGCTCCCGAACGGGCCTCCAACTGGCTCGACACCTTGGGCGATCCGTTCCGCCGCACCGGCGCCGACCTCGACGGACGCGTCAGCATCGACTGGGGCGTCTATGGCGTGCCCGAGACCTTCGTGGTCAGTGGCGAGGGGACGATCGTGGAGAAACACGTCGGACCGCTTTCGCCCGAGGACATCGCAGGCAAGATCGTGCCGGCGCTGGAGCGCGCACGACGGTGAGGCCGCTCCTGGCCGCGCTGGCGCTGATGGCGATCATGACCGGCGCGGCGCCGCTCGGCGCGATCGGCGTCGACGTCCCGCTGGCCGATCCGGTTCTCGAACACCGCGCCCGCACGGTACACAAGCTGCTGCGCTGCCTCGTGTGCCAGAACCAGTCGATCGACGACTCGAACGCCGATCTGGCGCGCGACCTGCGCCAGATCGTGCGCGAGCGCATCCAGGCGGGAGACAGCGACCAGGAGGCGATCGCCTTCGTCGTGGCGCGCTACGGAGACTGGGTTCTGCTCGATCCGCCATTCAAGGCCACGACGTGGGCCTTGTGGCTCGGCCCGCCCGTCGTGCTGCTCCTCGCCGGGCTCGGCGTCGGCATCTATTTGCGTCGGCGGCGGCCGCTCGTGCCACCCTCGCCGCTGTCTGCGGCCGAGGCGGCTCGGCTCAAGCGCATCGTCGGCGCTGGACGCCACCCGCCATGACGCTGTGGCTCATCATCGCGGTCATGACGGCCGTCGCGGCCGTCGTCATCGCCTGGCCGTTGCTGGTGCGGCGCGCGCGCGCGGCCGCACCGGGTCGGGACGCCTACGATGTCGCCATCTATCGCGAGCAGCTCGGCGAGCTGCGCCAGGACGTCGCGCGCGGCATCCTCAATGCCGGGGAGGAGGCAGCCGCGCGCCTCGAGATTCACCGCCGCCTGCTGCGCGCGGCCGAGGCGGGCGAGGCGCGCGGCGGTGGCCCTCGCGGTGGCACGATGCAGGCGATCGTCGCCGCGCTGCTTCTCGCCTTCGTGCCGGGCTTTGCCCTTGGACTCTACCTCTGGCGCGGGGCGCCCGAGGTGCCGAGCCAGAGCGCCGCCGATCGTGCCGCGGCTTCGGTCGCCATGCCCGATGCGCCCGCGGTCGATCCGGCGGTTGCCGGTCTCGCGGCGCGGCTCGAGCGCGAGCCCAACGATCTCGATGGCTGGCTCCTACTCGGGCGGTCGTACGTCGTGCTCGGGCGCTATGACGAGGCGGTCGGCGCCTATGAACGGGCGCGCGCCTTGGCGCTGGATAACGTGGGGCTCTGGGGGGCGCTGGCCGAGAGCATGGTGCTGGCCGCGGACGGAACCGTCACGCCTACGGCGCGCCAACTCTTCGATGCGATTCTCGCCAAGGAGCCCACGAACCCCGCGGCTCGTTTCTACGCCGCGCTCGCCGCTGCGGAGGCGGGCGATCAGGACGCGGCGTTCGCGGGTTGGCTCGCCCTCGCTCGCGACGCTCCGGATGACGCGCCATGGCTCCCGGCGGTCATCGATCAGTTGCGGGCGCTTGCCCCGGTACGCGGTGTCGACCTTGCCGAGTTGTTGCCTCCGGGGCGGCTCTACTCCAAGCCGGCAGCGACGGCGCCGGTGTCCGGACCCAACGCCGACGACATGGCGGCGGCGGCCGACATGGCGCCCGAGGACCGCGAGGCGATGATCCGCGGCATGGTTGCCCAGCTCGCTGAGCGCCTTGAAGGCGCGCCGGACGACGTCGAGGGCTGGCTGCGCCTCGCCCGGTCCTACGAGATCCTGAACGAGGTGGAAAACGCGCGCTCGGCGCTGGCTCGGGCCGCCGCACTTCGCCCCGACGACATCGATCTCCAGGCGCGCTACGGCGCGACCCTGCTGATGGGCGCCGACCCGGACGTCGCGCCGCCCGAGGCAGCGATCGAGGTCTACCGGCGGGTGCTCGCGGCCCGCCCGGACGACGCTAATGCCCTGTTCATCGTCGGGCTGGCAGACGCGCACGCGGGACGGCGTGAGGCGGCGATCACGGCCTGGGACAAGCTCCTCAGGCTTCTGGAGCCGGGCAGCCCACCCCATCGCGAGGTCACGGAGCGCTTGGCGCGCCTCAGGTCGGGGCGCTGAGCCCGGCCACCGGCTAGCGGCGGCGCGATGCCCCCTGGGCGAGGGCGCGGTGCAGCCGCTCGCGCAGGCTCTCGACGGCCGCTATCGAGGCCTCGTGCACGCCAGACTGACTGTTCTGCAGGAGACGGCGGGCGTCGGCCAGCACTTCCTGCCCGGCGTGGCCGGCCTGAAGCGCCTCCATCGCCAGCGCGAGCAGATGAGACGTCACGGAGTCCCCTCTCAATGGCTTCCTTCCTCATCAGGGTTGACCGAACTCTAGCAGCGCCGAGGTGCGGCGCTTGAGAGGCGGATCACAGGTGGCGAGGCAATCCGAAGCGGGGCGGCGGCCCGCGGTTGGTGCATGAAGACCAGAAGTGCTATGGGTGCCGTGCTATGGAAGAGGCGGGGGGAAACCATGGCGGAGCGGAAGCGACTCCTCATTCGTGGGGGGCGCGTCATCACCTTGGACAGTGCGCTCGGGGACTTCGATCGGGGAGACGTTCTGGTCGAGGGCGATACCATCCGTGCGGTGGGGCCGCACCTCGAAGCCGGCGATGCCGAGGTGATCGACGCCACCGGGATGATCGTGATGCCGGGCTTCGTGGACGCGCACCGCCACATCTGGCAGACCCAGTTCCGCACCATCGCCACGGACTGGAGCCTGTTCGACTACATGGTCTGGATGCGCACCATCTACGGTGCTTTCTATCGCCCCGAGGATGTCTATCTCGCGAACTATGTCGGCACCCTTGAGGCGCTGAACGCCGGCATCACCACGATCGTCGATCACTGCCACGTCATCAACTCTCCTGAGCATGCCGATGAGGCAATCCGCGGCCTGCGCGATGGCGGCATTCGCGGCGTCTTTTGCTACGGCATCTTCAGCAACCCGTCCTACACGCCTGGCGCCCCGTTCGACCGCCAGCGGGTGATCGATCAGGCCTTCGGCCCGGTCGCCCCGTGGCGCTGGGACGACATGGTGCGGGTGCACAAGCAGCACTTCGGCGGTAGCGGCGATTTGCTACGCTTCGGTGTCGCGCCGGCCGAGCTGGAGTTCCTGAGCCTCGAGGCGGGGCGGGTTCAGATCGAGAAGGCGCGCGCCGCAGGCGCTTATCGCCTGAGCTGCCACGCTGGCATGGGGGCGCTCCAGCGTCAGGTGCAGATCGTGAAGCAGCTCAAGGACACCGGGCTCCTCAAGGGCGAT
>VGEJ01000193.1 GCA_016869335.1 Alphaproteobacteria bacterium
CGCATCGGCCAGCCGCTGCCACCCGCGCGCCGTCGCGAGCCGCGGCGGCATGAGCCCGCCGACCCGGCGCCAGGCCGTTGCCAACGCGCCACCGACGTCTGCCGCGATGGTGCGGACAAGGTGGGGCACGGCCCACCGATAGGCCCACTCGGCGTCGAGGTTCACCCCCGGCAACTCTTGGGGATAGATGCCGGTTCTGATCAGCCACACGAATGCCAGCGCCGAGAACAGCAGAAGCTGAAGCTGCGCGACGACGTGCCCGGTCGTGTACGGCACGTAGCTCACCGGATAGGGCAAGAGGCCGTACAGCAGCGATGGATAGCAGCCGATCAGCATGCAGAGTGCCGCGGCCAGGCCCATGGCGGCGAGCATGTTCCAGGGTGCCTCCTCCGGCCGCCGCCCGGAATCGTGGGCAAAGAAGGCGAAGTAGGGCACCTTGATACCGGCGTGGTGGAACACGCCTGCGGACGCGAACAGGAGTAGAAGCCAGATCGTCGGATAGCCCTCGTCCAGCGCTGCCGACATCACCAGCGACTTGCTGACGAAGCCGCTGAACAGAGGAAAGGCCGAGATCGAGGCGGCGCCGATGATGCAAAGGGCGGTGGTCGCCGGCATGCTTTTGGCCAGGCCCCCCAGCTCCGAGCCGTTCGTCGTGCCGGTGCGCTGGAGCACTGCACCCATCGCCATGAACAGGAGGCTCTTGAACAACACGTCGTTGAACGCATGGCTGACCGCGCCGTTGAGCGCCAGCGCTGTGCCGAGGCCGATGCCCACCACCATGAAGCCGAGCTGATTGATCATGCTGTAGGCGAGGACACGGCGGAGGTCGTTCTCGATCACCGCATAGAAGATCGGGAACACCGTCATCGCCGTTCCGATGTAGATGAGCGGCTCGGCCCCGGCGAAGGTGCGGGCGAGCATCAGGATCGCCACCTTGGTCGTGCACGCGCTCAGAAACACGGTGCCGGTCGGCGACGCGGCGGGGTAACCATCGGTCAGCCAGTTGTGCACCAAGGGAAAGGCCGCCTTGATGCCGAACGCGGCGAGGAAGAGCCAGGGAGCCGGTCCGTCCAGCGCCAGCGGGGCGATGCGGAGCGAGCCGTCCTCGACCGCCAGCATCGCTATTCCACCGAGCAGAAGCACGCCCGAGGCGATCTGCATCAGAACATAGCGAACCGCCGCGCCGGCCGCCCGTGGCGTTCGCCCGGCCCAGATCAGCGCCGCCGAACTCAACGCCAGGAGCTCCCAGAACACGAACAGGGTGAGCCAGTCGCCGGCGAATGCGGCGCCGAGCGCGCTGCCAACATAGGCGAGCGCGGCGACGTGCTGCACGGTGTCTCGTAGGCGCAGCGCGAACAGCGCGCCGATGAGGGCGACGATGTGGAACACCGAGCCGAACAGGACGGCGAGTGCGTCGTTGTGGACCAACACCAGCGACACGCCGAGCGCGCTTTCGACAATGTGGTCGCCGGGAGCGAGATAGGCCAAGTTGAGCAGCCCGACGAGCGGTGACGCGATCAGAACGAGGCGCTGCGCGGTGCCGCGCAGCGTCGCCACCAGAGCGGCGGCGCCAAACAGGATCGCCGCCGGCGGCAGGTCCCACGGCAGGCCGACCGCGGCGGCCAATCCGGCGAGTTCAGTCGTCATCGCCGTAGTGGTTCTCGGCGCGTCGCACCAGCCGGCGCAAACGCTTGGCGAGGATCACAAGGAGCCAGCAGGCGACAAAGCCGTAGAGGGCGTAGAATCCGAAGGCCGCGCCAAGGCCGTGGGCGTCGGGGTCGGATGGGAGGATGTCTGCCAGCAGGGCCAGCACACATGCCACGTGCAGGAGGGCGACCACGCGGCGCGTGGTCCGGCCGCGGGACACCGCCGGTCCGGTGGGTGCGGTGCTCATGGGTGCGCGACGAGCTGTCGCAGCAGCCCGATGAGCGGATCGGGAAACAGGAAGAGGACGATGCCGCCTGCCGCCGCGACGATCGTGGCGGCGAGGCAGAGGGCCGGGGCCTCGGAGACGCCAGACGCGCCTCCCTCATCCCGAGGCTTGCGGAACGCCCGGGCCGCCACGGGCAACAGGTATCCTGCGCTCAAGAGCGAGCCGCCGAGCAGCACGGCGAGCAGGCCGTAGGAGCCCGCCTGCACCAGACCCTGCGCGAGGAACCACTTGCTCCACATGCCGGCGAGCGGGGGCAGGCCAATGATCCCGAGGCTCGCCAGAAGGAACGCAGCCATCGTGATCGGCATGCGGCGCCCGATGCCGTCCATCTCGCTCACGCGCGCCCGGCGCGCGACGGTGTAGATGCTGCCGGCGCAGAAGAACAGCGTGATCTTGCCGAACGCGTGCGCGGCGATGTGGAGCCCGCCGCCAAGCACGCTCGCGGGCGTCGCGACGAGCGCGGCCATGACGATGTAGGAGAGCTGGCTCACCGTCGAGTAGGCGAGCCGCCGCTTCAAGTCGTCTTGCGTCAGCGCCACCCCGCCAGCGATCAGCATCGTGGCGGCAGCCAGCCACGCAAGCGCCTCGCCGGTCTCGAGCGCCGGCAGCAGGTCGAGGCCGAACACGTGGACCGCGACCTTGAGGATCGTGAAGACCCCCGCTTTGACGACCGCCACCGCGTGCAGGAGCGCGCTGACCGGCGCCGGCGCCACCATCGCTGCCGGCAGCCAGCGGTGGAGCGGCATGATCGCCGCCTTGCCGACCCCGAGGACATAGAGCACCAGAAGGCCGTCAGGGAACGGCGCACCTGCGAGCAGCCCACCGGGCACGAAATCGAGCCGCCCGGCCAGCGTCCACGTCCACCCGATGGCTACCAGCAACAAGGTGATCGAGGTGCCCAGAAGATAGCCGAGATATGTGCGGCCCGCGGCCCGCGCCTCCGCGGTCCCGGCGTGCACGACCAGCGGATAGGTGCTGATCGTGAGGATCTCGTAGAACACGAACAGGGTCAGCAGGTCGGCCGCCAGCGCGACGCCCATCGCCGCGCCGAGCGACACGGCGAAGCACGCATAGAACCGCGTCTGGTGGTGCTCGGCATTGGCGCGCATGTAGCCGATGGAGTAGAGCGAGGTCATGATCCACAGGAAACTCGCGACGAGGGCGAACACCGTTCCGAGTGGCTCCGCCGCCAGTCCCAGCCGTAAGCCCGGCAGCACCTCGAGCAACGTGACGGCGGGGCGTGCGCCGGCCCGTACCGTCGGCAGGAGCGACACGACCAGGACGAACAGGCCGGCCGCGGTTGCGAGCGTGATGGCTTCGCGCAGGTTCGGCCAACGCCCGGCGAGACCGATCAGCAGCGCCCCGGCAAAGGGCAGCGCAAGCGCCAGCCAAAGCGTGGTTTCGGCGCTCATCGGGCGAGGTTCATCAGAAACGCGGCGGCTTCACTGGCGGCGCCCACAGTGCGCGAGCCGTCGATGCCGAAGTAGATGCAGGCCCCCGCCAAGAGCCACGTCGGCACCAGCAGCGAGGCGGGCGTCTCGTTTCTCGGCGCGTTCGGCTCAGGGGCGGGCCGCAGATACGCCGCTTCGAGCACGCGCCACACGTAGGCGACGGCGAGGAGCGAACTGGCAACGATCGCGATGGCCACCGGCCACAGCCCGGCCTCGATCGCCCCGATGACCAGGTACCACTTGCTGATGAAGCCCGCGGTGGCAGGAATCCCGATCAGGCTGAGCGCCCCGACGACGAACGCCGCCATCGTCAGCGGCATGCGCCGACCGAGCCCGGCGAGTCCGGCCACCGTCATGCGACCGCCGCGATACGCGAGGCAGCCGACCGCGAGAAACAGCGCCCCCTTGGTGATCGCGTGGTTGAACAGGTGAACGATGGCCCCGGTGAGCCCGGCCTGATTGGCGAGGCCGACGCCCAGCACGACGTAGCCGACCTGGGCCACCGAGGAGTAAGCGAGAAGGCGCTTGAGGTCGATCTGGAACAAGGCGACGACAGAAGCCACGAACGCCGCGATCAGCCCGAGCGGCAGCAGGATGGTTTCGAGCGGCAGCGCCTCCAGTCCATATGCCGCGCCGAACACGCCGAAATAGAACCGGAACAGCAGATAGAGGGCGACCTTGGTCGCGTTCGCCGCGAGGAAGGCACTCACCACCGACGGCGCGTAGGCATACGCATTGGGCAGCCAAGCGTGCAGCGGGAACAGCGCCACCTTGAGCGCGATGCCGACCGAAATGAAGGCAAGCCCGACGCTGACGGTGCGGTTGGTGCCGAGCGGTGCGAGCCGCGCCCCCAGATCGACGATGTTCAGCGTGCCCGTGACCATGTAGAGGAGGCCGACGCCGATCAGAATAAAAGTCGCACCGATCGTCCCCAAGACGAGGTAGCGGAACGCGGCGGTCAGCGCCCGCGGGCTCGGCCCGAGGCTGATCAGGATGTAGGAGGAGAGCGATGAGATCTCGAGGAAAACGAATGCGTTGAAGGCGTCCCCCGTCGCCGCGATGCCGAGCAGTCCGGCCAGCGACAAGAGCATCGCGGCATAGAACAGGTGACGGCGCTCGGCCGGCACTTCGCTGGCCACGCTGCGCCGGGCATAGGGGGCAATGACCGCCGTCGTCGCGGACACGATGACGAGGAGAAGCGCGTTGAGTGGATCGATGCGGTACTCGATGCCCCAGGGCGGCGTCCAGCCGCCCAGGGCGTAGGACACCACACCCTCGCTCAGCACACCGTCGAGGAGGGCGATCGCGCCGGCGCAGCACAACCAGCTCACCGCCAGCGTCAGCCCCCAGGCGGGCGCGCCGCGGCGCAGCACCAGACACAGCGGCGCCCCCAGGAGCGGCAGCACGACGACGAGCGCCGGCAGGTGCTCGGAGATCACCGCTCCGGTTCTTCCAGCTGGCTGATCTCATCGTCCTCGATTGTGCCGTAGGCCTCACGGATGCGCACGATCAGCGCGAGGCCCAGCGCCGTCGTGGCGACGCCGACCACGATGGCGGTGAGGATGAGAACGTGGGGCAGGGGGTTCGAGTACACCGCGTCCGGGTCATCGATCACGATGGGCGCCGTGCCGCCGGTCACGACGCCCATGGATATGTAGAGAAGAAACACCGAGGTCTGAAACACGTTGAGGCCGATCACGCGTTTGATCAAGTTGCCCCGCGCGACCACCGTGTAGAGGCCCACCACCATCAGGATGATGGCGATCCAGTAGTTGTAGTGATCGAGCACGGAGCGCATTCAGGGCCGGCGCCCCGCGAACGAGAAGTAGATCGTCAGCATCACGCCGGCGACGGTGGCGCAGACGCCGAGCTCGACGAGGATGATGCCGAGGTGCTGCCCGGCGGCGGGGGTTGCGGCGAGCACGTCGTAGTCGAGGTACGCGCCGCCGCGGAGCCAGCCCACAACACCGACGCCGCCAAAGATCAGCACGCCAGCTGCCACGAGCGCCGAGGCGACCGGCTCAGGGACCACGCGGCGCGCGCGGTCGATTCCGAACACCAGCCCATAGAGCACGATGGCGACCGCAAGGATGATGCCGGCTTGAAAGCCGCCACCCGGCCCGAGATCGGCATGGAACTGAACGTAGAGGCCGAACAGGAGGGTCGGAGGCAGGACGAGTTTGGCTCCGACGCGGAGGATCGGATCGCGACCGAGCCCGCCGCCGGATGGCGCCGAGCCCACGCCGAGGAGGACGAGGA
>VGEJ01000194.1 GCA_016869335.1 Alphaproteobacteria bacterium
GATCGCTTCGAGATAGCGGGCCTCGCTGCCGGTCATCAGGGTGTAGGCCGCGCCAGCCATCCCGGCGCGCGCGGTGCGGCCGATGCGGTGGACATAGTCCTCGTTGTGAATCGGGACATCGAAGTTGATGACGCAGGGGAGCGCCTCGATGTCTAGGCCGCGCGCCGCCACGTCGCTGGCCACGAGAAAACCGAACTCGCCGCCCTTGAACGCCTCGAGCGTCTCGGTCCGCACCGGCTGACTCATGTCGCCGTGTAGGCCCCGGACCGCATAGCCATGGCGGGCAAGCGAGCGGAACACGACGTCGACGTCGCGCTTGCGGTTGCAGAAGATGAGGGCTGAACGCACACCCTGCGAGTCGAGGAGACGCCGGAGCACCTTGCGCTTATCCTCCTCGCGCACCAGGACGACGCCCTGCGTCACGGTCTCGACCGTGGTCGCCGAGGGCGCCACGGCGATCTCCTTGGGGTCGTACAGAAACGCGCTCGCCAGCTTGCGGATGCTCGGCGCCAAGGTGGCGGAAAAGAACAGGGTCTGGCGCTCCCCAGGCAGGAGCCGCACGATCCGCTCGACATCGGGGATGAAGCCCATGTCGAGCATGCGGTCGGCCTCGTCGATCACCAGGATGCGCACGTTGGTGAGCATCAGCTTGCCACGCTCGAAATGGTCGAGCAGCCGGCCCGGGGTCGCGATCAGGACGTCGACGCCGCGGTCGAGCAGCTGTTCCTGATCGGAGAACGACACCCCGCCGACCAGGAGCGCCTTCGTCAGCCGGCTGTACTTGCCGTAGATCTCGAAGTTCTCGGCGACCTGGGCCGCGAGCTCGCGCGTCGGCTCGAGGATGAGCGAGCGCGGCATGCGCGCCCGGACGCGCCCGGTGGCCAAAATGTCGATCATCGGCAGGGTGAACGAGGCGGTCTTGCCGGTTCCGGTCTGGGCGCAACCCAGCACGTCGCGGCCCTGCAACATATACGGAATGGCCCGCGCCTGAATTGGCGTCGGCTCGAGATAGCCGACTTCGGCGACGGCCTTCAGGACCGCTGGGCTGAGGCCCAGCTCAGCGAACGACATGCGATGCACCTATGGGCTGGCGGCGCCTGCCGGCGATGACGAAGGCCGCACCCTTGGCCGAGGTGCGGCCCCACGCGTGCGCCCGGGCGGGCGAGCCTATCACCACCGACGCCTTAGCATCCGGGGGCTCCCGCACACGGCGTGGGCGGCAAGAACGGCTCCCTGGGCGGCAGCAGGTTCAGCATTACTTGGTCCAGGAAGTCGTCGAAGGCCGGATCCCCGGGCCCGGCTGCGGCCGGCACCTCGGCGCGCACGCTCGCCACGAGCCGATCGCCTGCGCACATGGCCACCTGCACCCGTGTCCGCCCCGGATACGCCGCGAACGCCACCTCGCCGATGCGCCCGCACAAGGCCTCATCGCCCAGCACCCGCTCGGGATTGAACGCGAGCACGATGCGCTGCGAGGCGCGCGCGCGCTCCGAAGGCCGCGTAGTGAGGCGGGCCGGCGGCAGCCAGCCGGGCAGTGACAAGGACGCCGCGATCTCTTCGCGATAGTCGGCCGGCGGGTCGGCGAACGCATTGCCCGCCACCTCGACGGCCACTTCGCCCGGCGCCGCCACGTGCTGCACGAGGCTCTGCGAGTAGGGCTTCACCTGGTAGATGTTGGATACCGTCACCACGCCAGCGCACCCGGCAAGCATGCCGATTGCAACGCCGGCCACACCATACCGCCACATCATCGATGATCGGTCCGCGTAGGATCTCAGGCCCCATACATAGGGGGCTCGGGGCCCTTGGACAAGCCGCCTCGTCACGACGTACCGCGTGGCCGGCCGGGATGTTTGAGGACCAGGACGCGCTCGGTCAGCCGGTCGAGGAGGGCGCGGAAGCCGGGATCGGCGAGGGTGCTCGGGCGGGTGCCCGCGACGAAGGCCTGGCTCAGCGCCTCGTTGCGATCACAGAAGGCGCCAAGAACGCTCAGCGTGCCGCTCGTCGGCTGCATCGGGATGGTCTCGCGCGCGGCACAGACCTGATGCCCGCGCGGGCGCTCGATCGCTGGAGCGAACACGACGACAAGTCGCATCGTCGAGGCCGCCGATGTGGCGTCGGCAAGCACGAAGCCACGGCTGCCGGCCCAGCTTGGTACCCGAAGCGCCGCGGCCACCGCGCCCGCGTCATCAAACGGCGCGCCGTGGACGACAACGGGAATGCGACCCGATCGCCCGGCGTACTGAACCAGATGGGGGCCGTAATAGATACTCCGCAACTCCCAAACCGGCTCGCCATCGAATTCGGGCGCGGCACAAGCCGCCAGCCAAGCCAACGCGAACACTGCGGCTATGGGCTGCGGCAGTCGTTGGCGGCCGGAAGCGACCCGGCGCCTCTCTGCGTCAGATGTCGAGATCGGAGACCTCCGGCGCCCGCTCCTGGATGAACGCCAGCCGAAGCTCGGGGTTGCGCCCCATCAGGCGCTCGACCGCCTGGCCGGTCTCGTCCTGTTCGGCGGCCGCGATCTCGACGCGTAGCAGGGTACGATGGCCGAGCCGCATCGTCGTCTCGCGGAGCTGAGCCGGCATCATCTCGCCGAGGCCCTTGAAGCGGCTGACATCGACACCGCCCTTGTCGCCGAACACCTCGCGCATCTGCCGATCCCGGTCAGCGTCGTCGCGGGCATACACGATCCGCCCGCCGTGGCTGAGCCGATAGAGCGGCGGCTGCGCCAAGTACAGGTGGCCACTGCGTATGAGCCCCGGCATCTCGCGATAGAAGAACGTCAGCAGCAGCGCGGCGATGTGCGCCCCGTCGACATCGGCGTCCGTCATGATCACGATCTTGTCGTAGCGCAGGTCGCGCTCAGAAAACCGCTCGCGCACGCCGCAGCCGAGCGCCTGCGTGAGGTCGGCCAGCTCCTGATTGCTGCGCAACTTGTCCTGCCCGGCGCTGGCGACGTTCAGGATCTTGCCGCGGAGCGACAGTACCGCCTGAAACGATCGCTCACGCGCCTGTTTCGCCGAGCCCCCGGCGGAATCGCCTTCGACAAGAAACAGCTCGGTTCCTTCGGGTCCGTCGCGGCTGCAATCGGCCAGCTTGCCGGGCAGGCGTACTTTGCGCACCGCCGACTTGTGGCGGCTCTCCCGCTCCTCACGCCGGCGCAACCGCTCCTCGAGCCGCTCGAGGACGCTGCCGAGGAGGGTGTTGGCCACTTCAGGGGCGCCGCTGAGCCAATGGTCGAAGTGGTCCCTGATCACCCCATCGACCAGCTTGGTCGCCTCCGGGTTGGCCAGCCGCTCCTTGGTCTGGCCGGCGAACTGCGGCTCGCGGATGAACAAGGACAGCGCACCGATGGCGCCGGATAACACATCGTCCGCGGTAAGCAGCACGGCACGCCGGTTGCCGGTGAGCTCACCGAAGGCCTTCAACGCCTTGGTCAGTCCCGACCGCAATCCGGCCTCGTGGGTGCCGCCCTCCGCCGTCGGAATGGCATTGCAGTAGGACGACAGCGCCGTCTCCTCGTCCGCGGTCCACGCGATTGCCCATTCGATCCGGCCGCCGCCGCTCAGGGCGACACGGCCCGCGAACGAGGTTGGCGTCAGGCTCTCGCGTCCCTTGAGAAGCTCGCGCAGGTAGTCGTCGAGCCCATCGGGAAAGACGAATGTCGCCTCCGCCGGGGTCTGGTCGGGCGCCTTGATGAGGGCCGGATCGCAGCGCCAGCGCACTTCGACGCCACCGTGCAGGTAGGCCTTGGCGCGCGCCATGCGGAACACGCGCGCTGGGCGGAAGGCGGCATCGGGACCGAACACCTCGGCATCCGGGCGAACGCTCACTGCGGTGCCCCGGCCGTTGCCACCGTTGGCCGCGATCAGCTTGGTGATCGGCTGGCCGCGGCGATAGCGCTGCGTCCACACCCGGTCCTCGCGCGCGACCTCGACCCGCAGTGCCTCGCTCAGCGCGTTGACGACGCTGAGTCCAACGCCATGCAGTCCACCCGAGGTCTGATAGACGGTGCCGCCGAACTTGCCACCCGAATGCAGCGTCGTGAGGATGACCTCGAGTGCCGAGCGGCGCGGGAACTTGGGGTGCGGGTCCACCGGGATGCCGCGCCCGTTGTCGCGGACGGTCAGGGTGCCATCGCCGGCGAGGTCGACCTCGATCCGGCTGGCCGCACCGACTACAACCTCATCCATCGCATTGTCGAGGAGCTCGGCTGCGAGCTGGTGCAGCGCGCGCTCGTCGGTGCCGCCAATGAACATGCCCGGGCGGCGGCGGACCGGCTCGAGGCCCTCGAGCACCTCGATGTCGGCCGCCGAGTACGCGGCCTTGCCGCGGCCGGGGCGCCGCCGCTCCGGACCGCCGAAGAGATCAGCCATGATGGGCCGGGACTATAGGCGCGGTCTCGGTCTCACACAAGATATGGTGGTTGGCGGCAGCAGTTGCCTACACGTGCTGGCCGCCGTTGACGTGGATTTCGGCGCCGCTCACGTAACTCGACTCATCCGTGCACAGGTAGTAGATCGTCCGCGCGATCTCCTCGGGGGTGCCGAGGCGGCGCAGCGGGATGTCGTTGGCGAGCGATTCGTACTCGGGTCCGATCATCGCCGTGCGGATCTCGCCCGGCGCGATGGCGTTGACGCGGATCCCGAACGGGCCGAAGTCGGAGGCCATCTCGCGGGTGAGCGCGGCGAGCGCTGCCTTGGAGGTCGCGTACGCCGCGCCGGCGAAAGGGTGAACCCGTCCGCCCGCGATCGAGGTCACGTTGACGACGGAGCCGCGGCCCATCTTGAGCTCCTCGATCAGTCCGCGAGCGAGCAGCACGGGCGCGTAGAAGTTCACGCTAAACACCGTCTCCCACGTGGCGACCGCGGTGTCGAGCGAGCCGAGCCGCTTGCCGCCTGGCCCCTTCGGGGAGATCCCGGCGTTGTTCACCAGGGCGTTGAGCGGCGCGCCGTGCAGGCGCTCCCGCAGTGTCTCGATGCCGTGCTCGGTGGCCGCGGCGTCGGCGAGATCGATGACGACGTGGTCGTCGGCTCCACCCTCCCAGGGGCAGTCCTCGGGGAACGGATGCCGCGAGCAGGTGATGACCCGCCAGCCGGCCGCGCCGAAGCGCTTGACCGTGGCATGCCCGATGCCGCGGCTGGCGCCCGTCAGGATCAGCGTGCGGCGGGTGTTCGCGGTCACTGGACGCTGACCACCTTGAAAGTAAGCACCTGACCGTCCTGCTCGGTGATCGTCACGTACTCGCCGACGCGGAAGACGTGGCCCTCGATCCGGTAGAACGCCTCATCGTCCTCTTCGCCCGGCTGGTAGGAGAATGCCCAGGTCCGGTGCCGGGTATGATGCAGCTCGCCGACCCGGTCGTCCTCGTTCTCCCAGAACCGGACCACCCGGCACGCCCGGCGAGCCGAGGGCCACGCTTCCGTATCGAGGTAGCCCTCCTCGGTGAGGGGCGCGGCGAACTCATAGCCTCGGGTGCTGGAACCGGCGGGGAACTCGCGGGTGCGTGCCAGCTCCAGCCGGATCGTCTTGAGCGCCATGGGTCTCCTCCGCGGAAGCCGGATTCAGGCGGTGGCCCCATTATTGGGGGCGATCATGTCAAAGGCAAACCGCCACTGGGCGGTGC
>VGEJ01000195.1 GCA_016869335.1 Alphaproteobacteria bacterium
AGCCGGCGGTTCATCCCCACGCGCGTGGGGAACGGTCTGGCCACAGACCTTTGTTAATACTGCCTTTTCACGATCTCAAAGAGCGTACCAAGGGAGGAACCAAGAGTCGACAAACGGGCCACCGAGTCGTCGTCAAAATGGAATATCGTCAAATCCATCATCCGGGTCGGGCGGGCTGCCCGCCGGCGGCATGAATGAAACCAACTTGAGCCCGTCGAACAGGACGGGAATGCGCCGATTCGTTCCTGCCGTGACGAAATCGAAGCCTGCGTCATTCGGTGCATTCCATGCCATCACGGCATTACCGTCGCCGATCGCTCCCTCGACCTGCTGCCAGATCATGTCGCGAATGCGGCGCGAGTACTCGCCGACGTAGACGCCGGCTCGGATCTCCAGAAGCCAGACCGCCAAGCGCCCGCGCAATCGTGGCGGCGCGTTCTCAACCACGATGACCAACATCGCCAGTCTGTTCCCCCGGAATCGCAATCGGTTGCGCCTCGGGCGGGGCCTCCGGCATTGTCATGCCGCCAGCCGCCAACACGTCGTCGATAACCGGAATCAAGCGTTCCAACAGCTTCTTCTCGCGAAACGAGTCACGACACGCGCGGCGAACCTCCCCTTCCGGCGATGTCGGACGGCGGGCCGCCACCGTGAAAGCAACAGGAGCGACCGTCTCGAACTTGAACAGATCGGCAATGTCGTAGGCAAAGGACTGAGGTTTGCCCGTATGCAGGAAGCCGATCGCCGGAGCATAGCCAGCTGCCAGAATCGCCGCCTCGGCCAGACCGTAGAGACAGGCCGTTGCCGCCGACAGGCAGCGGTTCGGAATATCCGACACATCCCAGTCGTCGGGGGTGTAGCGTCGCCCACGCCACTCGACGCCATGGCGCTGGGCCATCAGCTCGTACATGCGCCTCACGCGCGCACCTTCGATGCCGCGCAACTGATCGACGCTGCGGCGGGCCGGCGCAGCTTCCTGAAAGCGAAGTTCGTACATCTTGCGTACCACCTTGAGGCGCGCCTCTTCATCAAGCGCGAGACGGGCTTGGTACAACAGACGGTCGGCGCGCGCCCCGCCGGGCTGTCCCGATGCATAGAGGCGCACGCCCGCCTCGCCCACCCAGACCAGCAGGCAGCCGGCACGCGCCGCGAGGGCGACGGCGGCGTGGGACACGCGCGTTCCCGGTTCCAGCATCAAGCAGGCAAGGCCGCCGACCGGTAGTTGAACGCGCACGCCATTCTTGTCGACGACAACGAACGCCCCATCAATCACATCGAGACGGCCTCGCTCGACAAAGACCAGAGTCGAGCGATCCTTGATCGGAATCGGACGGGGTGGGGGCAGTCCCGGAAGAATGGCCACGGTGGCCCACTATGGCCGCTTGACCAATAGCAACCCACAACCGAACGCCTTACCTGAGCCGATGCCGCGATACAGGGCTTGGCAGAGGAGGTCCGGATCAATCACAGTCAGTACACCGTCGAAATCGAGCGATGAAAAACAAACCATCCTCCCGCCCCGTCCATGTGGAATTCGGTGCTGCAAATAGCCGGCGACCCGGCAGGCACTGGCCGCAATGGCAGAACCAAAACGGGCAGACCGTGCCGTCAGCCAGTCGAGCCCCGCATCGGCCAGAGCGCTCGCCTCGGGCTGTCTAGGCCCTTCGCCTCGCACCTTTCTCGGGCCCTTGGCGTGCATGACCACATCGTGTCGACGCGACTTGCCATCGACCGTGTACCTGCTACTGCGGACCGTCGGATTGGCGCGCAAGCTGAACGCTAGCTGCTGGCCGGCGACGAGCTGCGGCGCGTAGTCCTTGGTCTCGATCCGCCACAGACCGTGCACGTCCTCCGGGGCGCGGGCCGACACCGCGATGAAGGTGTCGGGATGGCGAGAGTCGACGCGGTAGAGGAAGTCCCGCCGGCGGTCGCCGCGATCGCCGAAGACCGACCACATCAGGTCATGGTGCTGGGCGTGACTGGACTGGGCCAGCAAACGGATCAGCGCACCGGTTGAGCCGGCCCGATCCGTGCGCAAGGTGAGACGGCTGATATACATGCGATTTCAGCCGTCGAGCACGGTGACATTTTCGTCCCGCTCGGCGAACAGGCGCCGCGAGCGCAGTCCGATACCGTCCCGGCGGGACAGCGACCGGCCGATGGACGGCTGTTCGCCGGGTGGGGCCGGGTCACCCTCCCAATACAGCACCGGCGCCGGGTCGTCCGGAAACCCGCCGCCGAAAGAATCCGGACGAAGCGCTGGCCGGTACCTCGTCAGAGCATCAATGAGTCCGGTCGCCTCGATAATCTCGGCAGCCAGCGGCAACGCCAAGGGGCAGGATCGCCGGCCGAGATACAAGCCGAACTCGGGTCGCTCCAAACGCTGGCGCAATCCTTCGAGCGGATGCGGCGCGCCTGGGGCCGCCCAGAGGGCGGCCGTCGCCAGCGCGTCGGCGTAGTAGTAGCGCTGCGACAGGATAGTCGAGAGCGACTCGCGCGCGCCCGACAACTCATCGCACCGGGTCGACCAGTCGCGCTTTCCCTCGCGCGGCGGCGACTGGGCGGTGTGGTAGTCGCGCAACGGCGTCCCCTGGCGATCGACCCGGACGGCAAAGCCAAAGCGGCCGAACAGAGCCCGGTGGGCATCATCATCGCCGCGCTCGATCCCGAGGGCCGCGGCCACCAACCCGAGCACCGCCGATTTGCTGGGGCGGTTCCAACTTGAGCGGCGTTCGCCGACGGCGATCTCCCCCCACGATGCGAGGGGTCCGTATAGCTGGAAGAGCAAGAACGTCGCCATCGCTAATCTGCGCTGACGAAATCGAGCACCTCGGCCAGCGTGCCGCGGCCTTGCACGACGTCCATGGTCTTGCGTCGATCGGCGCAGGGACCGTAGGCCCGGTCCATCGCTTTGCGCGCGCGCCGCAACGCTTTGATCGAGGCGGCCAGGTAATCCTGCTCCGACACCGGCCGGAGGAAGGCTACCGCCAGCGATCGCGGCTGCCGAGATCCTCGCTCGGCGACGATGTAGGAGGCATAGGCGCGGCTGGCGAAGGAGTTCTGCTTGCCGCGCGGCGCCACCGTCGCAACCGCTTCGGTCAATGCCGCGAGCGCCGCTTTCGTCAGCGTCTCGTCGCCCTGCAAGTTCTTTTTCAGCAAGTCGCGGTTCACGCACAGATAAAGGTAGAAGAGCCCGGCCGCGAACTCCTGCTCGCCGACGTGGCCCGCGCCGCGGTCGTCGTCCGTGTTCTTGAGGTCGTCGACCGCCGTGAAGTAGTCGTCCTCGACGGTTACTCGATGGGTGGTTATTGCATGGGCTACCTGAACCGCCGCCTCGCGGTTGAACTTCGGCCTGTCGGCAAGCATGCGCCCGAACATGGCGATATCGACGGCCTTATGGGCCTTGGTGAGAACGATCAAGTCCTCTTCTGGCGGCTTTTCACCCTTCAGCAACCGCCCCGCTAACTTGTCGAGGGCGTCTTGCTCCTCGCTACTGAGGTGGACCAACTGTTCGATCTCCCCAGGCTCTGCCGCCTTGTCGGTTTTCAACTTGCCAAACTGCTCGGCAATTGCCTCGACATTCTTTCGCGCGATCTTCTCGTCCATGCCACCGTCAACCAGTTTCTTGAACAGCTCCGGTCCGACCCGACGCGTCCGCACGCCGATGGTGCCGTCTAGCTGCTGCCGAAAAATCTCCGAGGTACGGAATGCGCGCTTGAGCGATTGGGAGGAGACCCGCAGCCGCTCGGCGCCGCCCATGCGGGCGGTCTTCGGCCTGCCGGTGTCGTCGCGATTCAAGTTGGCCGGCGGATAGGACGTCAGCAGATGCAACTGGATGAAGTCGGTCATGGCGTCACCGTGTCGGTGGTTGGAGAAGTGTCTCGAGGTACCGGCGCCGCGTCCGCCGCATCGAAGTAGTCAAAGGCCCAGCGCTGACGCACGCGGTCGCCCCAAAAAACGATGCTGTCGGACAGATCGGCGACGTTGGTCCGGCCGCTGATCTTCTTGACCAGACGCACCATCGCGCGGAGCAATTCTTCGTTGGTCTCAGTCCGCAGCAATCGCCGAAAGCGTGCCTCGCTCACGTCGCTCGGTTCTTTCTTGCCGTGGCTGCCGATCTGGCGGGCGACACGCTCACCCGGCGCGTGCTGCCTGATATGCGCTAGCACGATGGCGGCGATCCCTATGCGGCCCGCCTGGCGCGCCTGAGCCTCAGTTAGATCGCCACCGTGCAAGCCATGTCGCCGCAGCAAATCGTGACACGCCGGCACCATGAACGTCTCATGGGCCGTTTGGCAGCGCCGTAGCCGCGCCATCGTTGCCCGGTCTTCGTGCCAACCCTGCCACCAGGCCAGCGCCCGATGGGGCTTCGTCGCCGGGCTCACAGCCGTGCTCATGGATTTGCCTCTTTCTGGTTTTGCGCCGCTCGACCCGGTGCCGGCGAATGAGGGAGATCGAGAACGGTGGCGATCTTGGAGCCACGAAGCGTGCGCACCAGCGTTCGGCGGGCTTCGACAATGCGCCGGAACGCGCCGTCGCCGACCGACTCCATTGGCACGGTGTCGTCAAAGATGCGTTCCGCGGCTTGTCCGAGATTCGCCCGCCAACGCAGCACCAGTTCCGTAGGGTCGGCGCCAGACTCAAGCTGGACGCGCAGGAGCGAAACGGTTGCGCTGAAGTCGCGCTCAGTGTCGCGCCAAAACCTCTCGCCGATCGAGCCGAGGTCGCCTCGCACCTCGGCCTTTGGCCCGAACAGCCCTTCCTTTACCGCCCGTTGCACGGCTTTCGCCGCGATGCCGGCAGCGGTGATGATCGCCTCTATCCTCTTCTCGAACTCGTTGCGTCGAGAGGCATCAATGACGTGCAGCGGCATCGTCTCGTCATACCAGCAACGGGCCTTCATGTTGTCCATATCGTAGCCGAACGCATGGAAACGAAATGACTGCGGCTTATTGCCGGTATAGGGATGGCGCCTCAGTCGGAAGTGGGAAACAACCGCGGCCGGCTGTCGATTTTCGTTCCGGTCGTCCTGGATCAGTCCCAGCCAATGGCGATAGCTAACCCCGCCCTGGCCGGCATGCACCGGTAGCCACGCTCCCTCTTTGTTACCGTAGTGCGGACTGAGTGGGTGAAGCCAGCCACCTTTATAATTGGTGCCGTACGACTTCGATCGGTAACGCGCGACAAGGGTGTGATCGGCAGGACCGGCGAGCGAGCACGTTCTTCCCTGGGCCGATTCAAACGACAAACGGATCCGCCGCGGCATACCCCAGAAGGCCTGCAGCGGATGCACCTGGTCCGGCGCCGTGACCTGTCCAGCGCCAGAGACACGCGTCGCCCCCATCCACGGGAAGATAGCGGCCAATACCCCTTTTCTATTGCCGCCAGGAAGTTGGGCGATCTGTTCCTTGGTCAGGACGTTTGGCCAAAGCTGTGCCCACAGGGTTGGCGGCCCTTCCTCCGGTGCGGCGACAACGAGAGTCGTCAAAGGGCCACCACCGCGCAGCGAGGTTCGGTGCCCCTTCCCGCCGGACGGCGCATAGGTCTGTAACGTAAGAAGGGCAGCGGCAGCCAAGGCACGCGACAACACAGCAACCTCGGCGCGCTTGACGAAGAGATCGGCGTTGTT
>VGEJ01000196.1 GCA_016869335.1 Alphaproteobacteria bacterium
GCGCCCACGGCGAGGATCACCGCCACCGGGCCGGAGGCAGCGAAGATGAAGGCGACCAGCGCGCTCGCGGCATAGGCGCCGCCGAAGTCGGCGGCGATCTGGCGCGGCGTGGCGGGCGGGAGGCCCGGTTGCTCCAGGTTCAAATAAGCCTGAGGATGGCCAGGGACAGTGACGGAATATAGGTCACCAGGGCCAGCGCCGCCAGCGCCGCGACGATGAACGGCGCCACCCCGGGGTAGATGCTGGAGAGCGGCGCCTTGAACACCGCCTGGCCGACGAAGATGTTGATCCCGAACGGCGGCGTGAAGGTGCCGATGCTGAGGTTCATTATCACCACGACGCCAAAATGCACCGGGTCGATCCCCGCGGCCTTCGCCAGCGGCTCCAGCAGCGGTGTCAGCACCAGGATCGCCGACACCGTGTCGAGCACCATCCCCACCGCGAGCAGCAGCAGGTTCACCGCCAGCAGGAACGCCCACGGCGGCAGCTGCAGTTCCCTGATGGTCTCGACCAGCGCTGGCCCGACGCCGCTCACCGTCAGCAGCCAGGAATAGACCCCGGCGCAGGCGAGGATGACGAAGACTTGCGCGGTGAGGTACATGGAGCGCGCGGCCGAATCAAAAACGTCCCGCGGGCTCGCCTCGCGGTAGATCACCATCGCGACGACGATGGCGTAGACGCACGCCGCAGCGGCCGCCTCGGTAGGCGAGAACACGCCCGCGTAGATGCCGCCCAGCACCGCCACCGGCGCCGCGATCGCCCAGATGCCGTCCCGCGTCGCGGCCAAGAGCTCCCGCGCGCTGAACGGCGGCCCGCCCTGGTCGCCCCGCTGCAGCGCGTGACGGTACACGTAGATCGAGTACAACAACGCCAGCACGATGCCCGGGACGATGCCGGCGGTGAACAGTTTCACGATCGAGGTGTCGGAGGCGATGCCGTACAGGATGAAGCCGATGGAAGGCGGGATCAGGTTGTCGATGGCGCCGGCCGCGACCAGCAATCCGGTCGAGAATTTCTCGCTGTAGCCCGCATCGCGCAAGCGCTTGTAGGTTAGGCCGCCCACTGCCGCCACCGTGGCTGCGGTCGAGCCGGAGATGGCGCTGAACACGACCGCGGAGCCGAGCGAGGTGAACGGCAGGCTGCCGCGCACGCGACCGATGACTGCCTGGACAAAGCGCACCAGGCGGGCGGACACGCCGCCGCGCCCGAGCAGGTCGCCGGCGAAGATGAAGAACGGCACGGCCAGCAGGGCATACTTGTCCAGGCTGCTGAACATCACCTGGTGCGCGGCGGTGGCCGGCACGCCGGCAAAGAACAACAGCGCCGCCACTACCGTGGCCAGCAGCACCAGGAAGATCGGGAAACCCGCGGCGAGCAGCGCCAGCGGCAGCAGCGCCATCAGCCAACCCATGGTGCCCGGTTCAATCCTTATCGGTCAGGTAGAACCGCAGGCGGACCAGCACCGCGACGGCGGTGAGCGCAAAGCCGAAAGGCAGAGCCGCGTGCGGAATCCACTTCGGCACCCCGGCGGAAACGCTGACCACCCCGCCCTGGAAGAAAAGCAACACCACCTTCCAGGACTGGGCGAACATGAACACGCAGCAGGCGAGCATTACCGCCACGATCGCCGCGTTGAGCGCCGGTTTCAGCCGCGCCGGTATCCTCCCGGAGAAGAGGTCCATGCTGAGGTGCGCCCGCTGGTAGGCCGCAGCCACCATGCCGATGAACACGCCCCAGATGGCGATGAACACCAGCACCTCCTCGGCCCAGAACAGCGCGCTGCCGAAGGCATAGCGCGCCACCACGTTGGCGAAGCTGATCGCCACGCCGGCCAACATCAGGCACCCCAGCGCCCAGTGCGGCAGCGTGACGAAGACGAACCGCATCAACTCAATACTTCTTGCCGGTTTCCACCAGCCGCCGATAGAAGGCGTTGGTCGAGGCGTTGTCTTTGGTGACCTCCTCGCCGATCCCGGACAGGAGCTGGCGCACCCGGGCCTGGTCAGCGGCGGACAGCCGGATCAGCTCGCCGCCGGCCTCCTTCCAGCGTTTGACCATGCCCTCGTCCATCACCCTCGAATGCGGGTTGACGCGAGCCTGCAGCTTGTTGCCCTCGTCGATCACGATCTGGCGCAGGTCCGCGGGCAGCTTGGCGAGCCAGGGGCGGCTCACCACGCCCACGGACACGATCATGGTGTCGTTGATTTCGGTTAGCACCTTGGCGATGTCGTTGAACTTGAGGTTCACGTACACCGCCGCCACGCTGATGGTGCCGTCGATTACGCCCTGCTGGATGCCGGGGACGACTTCGGACAGGTCCATCGGCACCGCGGTGGCGCCGAACTGGCGCATCTTAGCGCGCTCAGCGGCGGTAGCGTTGACGCGGAGCTTCTTGCCCTTGAAGTCTTCCAAGCCGCGGAACGGCTGCTTGCCGAAGTAGTGCGCCGGCGCGAAGGTGTAGATCGAAACCACCTGGATGCCCTTGTCAACGCCCAGCCCCAGGATTTCCTTGTTCATCGCGGGATCGAGCAGGATCTTCTCCGCGTGAACCGGATCCCTGAACAGCAGCGGGATGCTGAAGGTGCCGAAGCGCGGGTCCATACCGGCGAAGAAGTCCGCCGGCGTAGTGAAGGCCTCCACCGTTCCCAGCTGCAGGCCCTCGACCTGGCTTGCGATCGAGCCCAGCTGCCCGCGCGGGAACAGCTGCACCGAGATCCGGCCCTTGCCCGCCCCCTCCACCGCCTCCTTGTACCAGCTGGCCCACTGGTGCTGGATGTCGTTCATGGTGGCGAAGCCGATCTTCATGGTGAAGTTCTGCGCCTGCGCCGGGATGACGGTCGCCGCCAGTATCGCCGCGGCTATGAATTTACTGATCATGTCCCCTCCTCCTGTTTCGGTTGGTGTTACCAGACCATGTCGCCTTCGCGGATCAGCATCATGCAACGCCGGTCGCCGGTGAAGGGCGCGTGCGGCACCCCGCAGGGCATGCGGAACCAGACGCCTTCCTCGTACGGCTGGTACTGGTCGGTGAGGCAGCCCTTCAGCACGAAGGTCTCCTCGCCGATGGAATGGTCGTGGGACGGAATCCTGCGCTTGGTGTGCACATGCCCGATGCGCGCGGTCTCCAGCCCGTTCGGGTCGCGGTACAGGTGCAGCACGTCCGCGCCACGGTGCGGGAATTCCAGCCACTGCGCGGTCTTGGCGTCGATCACCAGACGGGGCCAACCGGCCTCGTCCGGGTAGATCGGCACGCGGCGCTTCCAGTAGATGACGCAGCCCGCGGCGGAGGCCGGGCGGTGCCGGAAGCCCGGCAGGTTGCGGATGAAGGTGCGCTCGGAGTACTCGCCGTGGCCGTCCCGGTAGGTGCCGCTGACGACGAAGATCTCCATGCGGTGGTCGAGCACCTCCTCGGGCAGGCCGGCCCCGGGGTCGAACTTCACCAGCGCCGTCTCGCGCCCCTTGCGTGGATCGTTGAAGCGCTCCAGCGTCTTCATCCAGACCCCGGCGTGCGCCGTCGGCTCCCAGGGCGCGAGGTTGGTGTCGACCACCGCGACCCTGGCCGGATCGTCGTTGACGCGCGGGCCTGCGAAATGGCTCATGGCGCTCCCGAATGAGTCGAATAATCGGTTGACTGGAACTTTAACGATAAAGAGAATAGCAACCGTTAGTCAAGCCGCGCGAGGAACCATGGCCGACCCAGAAGAACCCGCCATCGCCCAGAAGGCCCCCTACAAGGTGCAGCTGCTCGCCGGCTACCGCTACGCCTGGTGCGCCTGCGGCCTGTCCAAGTGGCAGCCATTCTGCGACGGCTCCCACACCAGCACCAAGGCCGGCATCAAGCCGGTGATCTGGACCCAGGACCGCGACCAGAGCGTCGCCCTGTGCGGCTGCAAGCGCAGCGGCAAGGCGCAGTTCTGCGATGGCACGCACAACAAGCTCTGAGGCCCGGGTGGCGCCAGCGACAGGCGAGGCGCAGGCGCCTTCCGGCGCAACGCTCGCCGAGACCATCTCCAACCGCATCCGGGCGAGCGTCCTGTCCGGGGCGCGCCCGCCGCGCAACCGCATCCGCCTGGAGGACCTCAAGGCCGAGTTCCAGGTGAGCTGGAGCCCCTTGCGCGAGGCGATGTCCCGCCTGGTCGCCGAGGGCCTGATCCTGGTTGACGAGGGCCGTGCCTACAGCGTGGCGCCGGTGTCCCGCGACGAGCTTGCGGAGGTCATCCGGCTGCGCTGCGTGCTGGAGGGCATGGCGCTCAAGGCCGCCATCGAGCGCGGCGACGACGCCTGGGAAGCGGGGGTGCTATCGGCCCACCACCGCCTGAGCAAGCTCGAGGCACGCGGCGAGCGCAAGAACGACCTCGGGCAATGGGAAGCCTGGCACCGTGTGTATCACGACGCCCTAATCGGCGCCTGCGGCTCCCCGCTGCTGCTGCAGCTCTGCGCCCAGCTGCACGACCTCAACGCGCGCTACCGCAGGCTGTTCCTGTCTGCCAACCCCTTCGACCGCAACGTGCCCGCGGAGCACCGGGCCCTGACCGCTGCGGTGATGGCGCGCAAGCCAGAGCGCGCCTGCGCGCTGCTGGAGCAGCACATCGGGCGCACCGGCCGCAACATCCTCGCCTCGATGGCCGCGCCGCGACGCAAGGCGTGAGCCTGACCATGCACCGTCATGCGGTGGACGTCCACACCCACTGGTACCCAAAGCGCTTCCTCGAACTGCTGGGGCGTGAAGGCCCCGCGCACGGGCTGGAATGGCGCGACACGCCGCAGGGACCGCAGTTCGGCCTGCGCGGGGTGATGACCGGGCCCGCCGGGCCGAAATTCGTCGACCTGGACGCGCGCCTGGAGGCGATGGACGCGCAGGGCGTCGAGACGCATGCGCTGTCACTGTCGCAACCGATGGCGTACTGGGCCGGGCGCGAACTGGGCATGAAGCTGTGCGGGACCTACAACGACGAGCTTGCGCTCGCGCACCAGAGCTCGCCGCGCCGCTTCGTCGGACTCGCCGCCCTACCCATGCACGAGCCGGACCTCGCGGCGCGGGAAGCCGAGCGCGTGGCGAAGCTGCCCGGGATCCGCGGCGTCTACGTGGCGACCGTGGTGCTCGACAAGGACCTCTCCGACCCGTCGTTCTTCCCGGTCTACGAGCGGCTCGAGGCGCTCGGGCTGCCCATGTTCCTGCACCCGGTGTTCGTCATCGGCGCGCCGCGGCTGAAGCCGTACTACCTTACCAACCTGCTGGGCAATCCTTTCGAGAGCGCGATCGCTGCCGCGCACCTCATCTTCTGCGGCGTGCTGGACCGCTTCCCGAAGCTCGAGGTGGTGCTGCCGCACGCCGGCGGCGCGTTCCCCTGGCTGGTGGGTCGCCTGAACCGGGGCTGGGAGAAGCGCGAGGAGCTGCGCAACATCGCGCAGCCGCCGGTCGCCTACCTGAAGCGCTTCTGGTACGACACCATCGGCTATTCGGACGAGGTGGTGGACTACCTGTGCCGCGTCGCCGGGCCGGACCGGATCCTGATGGGCAGCGACTACTGCTTCCCGATCGCGTACATGCAGCCGGTGAAGAACGTCACCCGCAATCC
>VGEJ01000197.1 GCA_016869335.1 Alphaproteobacteria bacterium
TGGGGCACCAGAGGTGGCGCGCCGAATTCGAGTGTCCGCTGGGGTCAGCCGGGCGGGGGCTCGCGACGCGCGGCGACCATGAGTTCGCTGACGTGGCGGGCGCAACTCTCGCCCAGCGCGCGCAGGTCATACCCGCCCTCGAGAACCGAAACGAGCCGCCCCGCACAGTGCCGGGCGGCACGGGCGGCAAGCTCGCGGGTTACCCACGCGAAGTCGTCCTCGCCGAGCCTGAGCGCGGCGAGCGGGTCATCCGCATGGGCGTCGAACCCGGCCGAGACGAAGACGAACTCGGGCGCGAAGGTGTCTAGCGCGGGCAGGATGCGCCCCTGCCAGGCGGCCCGGAACTCGTGCGACCCGGCCCCCGCCTCTAGCGGCTCGTTGACGATATTGCCGACGCCCACCTCGGTGCGCGCGCCGGTGCCGGGGTAGAACGGGTGCTGGTGCGAGGAAGCGAAGAACAAGTCGGGGTCGGCGTCGAACATCACCTGCGTGCCATTGCCGTGATGGACGTCGAAATCAAGGACGGCGACGCGGCGCAGCCCATAGGCCTCCCGCGCATGCAACGCGCCGATGACGACGTTGTTGAACAGGCAGAAGCCCATCGCACGCACGGGTTCGGCGTGGTGGCCACACGGTCGCACCGCGCAGAACGCGTTGCGGGCCTCGCCGGCCATGACCGCATCGACTGCCGCAATCAGCGCACCGGCCGCACGGCGCGCCGCCTCGCCCGAACCGGGCGAAACGACGGTATCCGGGTCGAGCCGGCCATAGCCGCGTTTCGGGATCGCGCCGAGCAGGGCCTCGACGTAAGCCTGGGGGTGGGCGCGGGCGATCTGCGCCACGCTCGCGGCCGGCGCTTCGCGCCGCTCGAGTTCCGAGAAGCGCTCATCAGCCAGCGCGGACAGCACCGCGGTTAGGCGCTCAGCCCGTTCGGGATGGCCTGGGCCGGTGTCGTGCGCGAGGCAGGCGGCGTGGGTGTAGAGGATCGTCGTCATCGTCATGGCGGTCTTGTCCGCCTAGTGTCCCGCGAACGGTGTGGAAATGCTACCTTGCCGGCTTTGCGCCGTGGTAGCCGTAGTTGATAGCTGAACGATGCGTGTGTGGAGCCAGATCGCCGCGACGGCCGTCTTGGCCGCGGTGGGGGCGGCGGGATGGTTCTATCGCGATGAGGTCGGGAGCTTGCTGGCCGATGGCGGCGAGCGGCCGGCCGCTGCGGCCCGTGGTCCGGGCGGCTTCGCCGTGCCGGTCGAGGTTGCCGTAGCGAGCAGCGGCGAGGTGGTGAGCACGGTCTCCGCCCTGGGCACGGCACGCGCCAACGAGGCGGTATCGATTACCGCGGAAGTCACCGCCGTCGTGCGGCGGATCGCGTTCGTCGATGGTGGACGGGTGGCCAAGGGCGATGTCCTGTTCGAGCTTGACGCGGGCGAGATCAATGCGGAAATCCAGGAGACGCGGGCAGAGCGCGACAACGCGCGCCAGCTCCTCGATCGGGCGCAGCGGCTGTTCGAGTCCGGCAATACACCACAGTCGCGACTGGACGAGCTCACCGCCCAGGTGCGGGTCAGCGAAGCGCGCGTGCAGGCGCGCGAGCTCATGCTTGAGGACTATGTCGTGCGCGCGCCCTTCGACGGCACGGTCGGCCTGCGTCAGGTGAGCGTCGGCGCTCTGGTCACCCCGGGCCTCGAGATCACCACCCTCGATGATACCACGCGCATGAAGGCGGACTTCCGCGTGCCCGAGACGGCGCTGGCCGCATTGCGGCCCGGTCTCCACCTCGAGGCGCGGAGCGCGGCGTTTCCGGGCCGCGTGTTCGAGGGCACGGTCGCGACCATCGACACTCGAGTCGATCCCGATACACGCTCGATCGTCGTGCGCACGATCATTCCGAACTCTGATGGCCTGATCCGCCCCGGCATGTTTCTCACCGCCGCCCTGACCGTCGCGCGGCGGACCGACGCGATCCTGATCCCCGAACAGGCGGTCGTCACCAGCGGCGAGGGCCACTTCGTCTTTGCCGTCATCGACGGTGCCGCGGTGCGCACCGACGTCACGCTCGGCGAGCACACCGCCGCCGGCATGGTCGAGGTCGTCGAGGGCCTGGCGCCCGGCATCCCGGTGATCATCGCCGGCGTCCAGAAGGTGAGCGACGGCGCACCGGTGCAGGTGATCGGCGCCCAGCCCGGCGCGGACGAACCCAAGACCGGAGCCTGACATGGGATTGTCCGGCCTCTCGGTGCGTCGTCCCGTGTTTGCCACGGTGCTCAGCGCGGTGCTCCTGATCTTCGGTCTCGCCGCGTACCGCACCCTGCCAGTGCGCGAGTATCCCGACATCGACAAGCCCATTGTCTCGATCGACACGGTTTATCGCGGCGCCTCCGCGCCGGTGATCGAGAGCCAGGTGACACAGGTGCTCGAAGAGGCGGTGTCGGGAATCGAGGGCATCGATACCATCACCTCCAACAGCCGCGAGGAGTCCGCCTCGGTCAACATCGAGTTCACGATCAACCGCGACATCGAAGCCGCGGCCAACGATGTCCGCGATCGCGCCGGCCGGGCGGCCCGTGCGCTGCCCGATGCCGCCGAGGCGCCCTCGATCGCCAAGACCGACGCCGACTCGCAGGCGGTGCTGTGGCTGTCGCTGACCAGCGATCGCATGAACGCGCTCGATCTCACTGACTACGCCGAGCGCTACCTGGTCGACCCGATGTCGACGGTTCCTGGCGTGGCCCGGGTTCGCATCGGCGGGGCCAGGAAGTACGCGATGCGGATATGGCTCGACCCGGCGGCGCTGGCGGCGCGTGGCCTCACCGCCCAGGACGTCGAGGCGGCGGTGCGCCGGCAGAACCTCGAGCTGCCTTCGGGTCGCGTCGAGTCGCTGCAGCGCGAGCTGGCGGTGCGCACCGAATCGGCGCTCACGACCGAGGACGAATTCCGCCGCATCGTCGTTGCCGAGGCCAACGGCTACCTCGTGCGGCTGAGCGAGGTGGCCGAGGTCGAGCTCGGCCCGGAGGACGAGCGCAGCGAACTGCGCTCGAACGGCCGCGCCGCCGTGGGCATCGGCATCATCAAGCAGTCCAAGGCAAACACGCTGGAGGTTGCCACCGGCGTGCGGGCCGAGGCCGAACGGCTGCGGGCGGTCTTGCCGCAGGGCACCGCGCTCGATGTCACCTACGACCAGTCGGTCTTCATTCGGCAATCGATCGACGAGGTCTTCGTGGCGATGGCGATCTCGCTGGCGCTCGTCGTCGGCGTGATCTTCGTCTTCCTGCGCAGCGTGCGTGCCACGGCCATTCCGACGCTCGCCATCCCGGTGTCGATCATCGCCGCGTTCTCCGTCATCGCCGTGCTCGGTTTTTCCGTCAACGTGTTGACGTTGCTCGCGATCGTGCTCGCGATCGGGCTGGTCGTCGATGACGCGATCGTCGTGCTCGAGAACATCCACCGGCGGATCGAGGAAGGGGAGCCGCCGCTCCTCGCCGCGGTGCGCGGCGCCCGCCAGATCGCGTTTGCGGTCGTGGCGACGACGCTCGTCTTGGCGGCCGTGTTCGTGCCGATCTCGTTCATGGAGGGGTCCACGGGGCGGCTGTTCCGCGAGTTCGGGATCACGGTCGCGGCGGCGGTTCTGTTCTCCGGGCTGGTCGCGCTCTCGCTCACGCCGATGTTGTGCTCGAAGCTGCTGCGCCCGGTCGGCGAAGAGGGTCCGCTCTACCGTGCAAGCGAGATCGGCTTCCGCGCCCTCCATGACGGATACCGCTGGCTACTGCAGCGTGCGACCCGCATGCCGATCGTGGTGCTGGCACTCGCGGCCGCGGTCTCCGGCGTGGCCTTTGAGCTCTACCGTGTCTTGCCCAAGGAGGTCGCGCCGACCGAGGACCGCGGTGTGATCTTCATCCCGGTGAGCGGTCCCGAGGGTGCGAGCCTCGAGTACATGCGCCGCTACGTGCTGGCGATCGAGGGTCAGCTCCTGCCGCTGCTCGACACGGGGGTGGTGGAGCGCGTATTCACGATCCTCGCGCCGGGCTTCGGGCGCCCCGGACAGATCAACTCCGCCTTCACCCTCGTCCGCCTGCGCAATTGGTCCGAGCGCGACGTCGCGCAACAAGCGCTGGCCGCGCAGCTCATGCCCAAGCTTCTGGCGGTGCCCGGTGTGCGCGCCTTCCCGATCAACCCCGCGAGCCTGGGGCAGGGCTTCGGCAACTCGCCGGTACAGATGGTGCTGGGCGGGCCGAGCTATGAGGTGCTGGCGGGATGGCGCGATCGGGTGCTGGCGCGCGCACGCACCAACGAGCGGCTCCTCAACGTCAGCTCCGACTACGAAGAGACGCGGCCCGAGCTGAAGGTCGAGATCGACCGCGACCGCGCGGGCGACCTCGGTGTTTCGGTCGAGGAGATCGGGCGCACGCTCGAGGTGCTGCTCGGCTCGCGCTTCGTCACCACGTTCGTGCGCGGCGGCAAGGAGTACAACGTCATCCTGCAAGCACCGCGCGCGATGCGCACGAACCAGAGCCAGCTCGCCGGCATCTACGTGCGTTCGACGGCCAGCGGCGAGTTGATCCCGCTGGCCAATCTCGTGCGCGTCTACGAGGGCGCAGGCGCCCGCGAGCTCAAGCGCGTCGATCGGCTGCGCGCGATCACGATCTCGGCTTCGCTCGCGCCGGGCTACACCATCGGCGAGGCGGTCGCCTATCTCGATGCGGTGGCCGCTGCCGAGCTGCCGCCCGAGGCGCGCGTGAGCTACCAGGGCGAATCGCGCGAGTTCCTGCGCTCGAGCCAGTCGCTGCTCCTGACCTTCGGCCTCGCGCTCCTGGTGGTGTTCCTGGTTCTCGCGGCGCAGTTCGAGAGCTTCATCCATCCGCTGGTGATCATCCTCGTGGTGCCGCTTGCCGTCACCGGGGCGCTCGGCGCGCTCATCTGGAGCGGCCTCACGCTCAACGTGTACTCCCAGATCGGCATCATCATGCTGATCGGCCTGATCACGAAGAATGCGATCCTGATCGTGGACTTCGCCAATCAGCTCCGCGACCGCGGCCTGCGCATCGCCGACGCGGTGCGCGAGGCGGCGGTGATTCGGCTGCGCCCGATCCTCATGACCACCATCGCCACCGCGGTGGGTGCGGTGCCGCTGGCGCTGGCTACGGGTGCCGGCGCCGAGGCGCGCGAGGCACTCGGCGTCGTCGTCATCGGAGGGATCACGTTCTCGACCGTGCTGAGCCTGTTCGTGGTGCCGGTGTTGTACGTGCTTTTGGCGCGCTTCACCCTCCCGACCGGCTACATCGCGCGGCGGCTGAGCGCGCTGGAAGCGGAGCACCCCGCCCGCGCCACGGCCGCCGCGGAGTGAGGACGGCGCCCGATCAGGTGGTAGGGCCTCAGCCCTTCACAAGGCCGACCTGATTGCCTTCGGGGTCGGCGAAGATTGCGAACATCACCATGTTGGGGATCTCGGTGACCGGCACGATGGTTTTGCCGCCGGCGCGCTCGATCTTTTTGAGCACGGCGCCAGGATCGGCAGCCTGCACATAGATCACCGTCTGCGCCTTCTTGTC
>VGEJ01000198.1 GCA_016869335.1 Alphaproteobacteria bacterium
CTCGGTTTCATGTCGTTCTTCGTCAAGGCATCGATCGTGGCGCTGAAGGAGTTCCCGGCCGTCAACGCCGAGATCCAGGGCGCGGACATCGTCTACAGGAACCACTATGACATCGGCGTTGCCGTGAGCGCGCCGACCGGCCTGGTCGTGCCGGTGGTGCGTGACGCCGATGCGCTGTCCTTCGCGGTGATCGAGACACAGATCGGCGCGCTCAGCCAGCGCGCACGCGATGGCAAACTCGCGCTCGAGGACATGAGCGGCGGCACCTTCACGATCACCAACGGCGGCGTGTTCGGCTCGCTCCTGTCGACGCCGATCCTGAACCCGCCGCAATCGGGCATCCTCGGGATGCACAAGATTCAGGAGCGCCCGGTGGTGGTCGATGGCGCTGTCGTCGTGCGCCCGATGATGTATCTGGCGCTGAGTTACGATCATCGCCTCATCGACGGTCGCGAGGCGGTGAGCTTCCTCGTTCGCGTCAAGGAGTGCATCGAGGAGCCGCAGCGCATCCTGCTCGATCTCTGAGCGTCATCCGGAGGGAAACCGGTGGCTGAGCCGCCCTATGACCTCGTCGTGATCGGTGGCGGCCCCGGCGGCTACGTCGCAGCGATCCGGGGGGGCCAACTCGGTATGCGCGTCGCCTGCGTGGAGAAGCGCGGGAGCCTCGGCGGCACCTGCCTCAACGTCGGCTGTATTCCCTCGAAGGCCCTCCTCCACTCGTCCGAGCTCTACGCCGAAGTGCGGCACGGTCTGGCAGGCCATGGCATCGTCGCCGGCGAGGTCGCGCTCGACCTCGCCACGATGATGGCGCGCAAGGACAAGGTCGTCGCCGACCTGACGAAGGGCATCGAGTTCCTGCTGCGCAAGAACAAGGTCGACTACGTCATCGGCAGCGGCCGCATCGCGGCGCGCGATGCGGTAGCGGTATCAGGCGGTGGCGGCGAGACGACGCTCGCGACGCGGCGCATCCTGATCGCAACCGGTTCCGAGCCCATGCCGCTTCCGGGTGTCAGCATTGACGAGAAGCGGATCGTCAGCTCGACCGGCGCGCTTGCGCTGCCCGAGGTGCCGCGCGAGCTGGTGGTCATCGGCGGCGGCTACATCGGGCTCGAGCTCGGCTCGGTGTGGGCGCGGCTTGGCGCCAAGGTCACGGTCGTAGAGCTGCTCGAACGGATCGTCCCGGGCATGGACGGCGATCTCGCCAAGCAGCTCCAGCGCGTGCTGCAAAAGCAGGGCCTGGTATTCCGGTTGGGGCAGAAGGTCACCGGCGCGAAGGTGAAGAGCGGGCGGGTCGAGGTCGGCCTCCAGCCGGTCAAGGACGGCGAGGCGACGACGCTCGCGGCCGACGTCGTGCTGCTCGCCATCGGGCGCCGCCCGTATACGGCGGGCCTCGGCCTCGAAGCGGTCGGCATCGCGGTGGACAACCGCGGCCGTATTCCGGTGAACGAGCGGTTCGAAACCGCGGCTCCCGGGATCCTCGCCATCGGAGATGTCATCGCCGGACCGATGCTCGCCCACAAGGCCGAGGAGGACGGCATCGCATGCGTCGAGTGTGCCGCCGGTCAGGCCGGCCACGTCGACTACGACCGCGTGCCGGGGGTGGTCTACACTTGGCCCGAGGTCGCAGCGGTCGGCCGCACCGAGGAGGACCTCAAGACGGCGGGCGTCCCCTACCGGGTCGGCAAGTTCCCGTTCTCGGCCAACAGCCGGGCGCGCGTCAACGCGGACACCGAGGGCCTGGTGAAGATCCTGGCGCACGCCGAGACCGACGCGGTGCTCGGCGTGCACATTATCGGGCCGGATGCCGGCACCCTTATTGCCGAGGCGGTGCTGGCGCTGGAGTATGGCGCGAGCGCCGAGGACATCGCCCGTACCTGCCACGCCCATCCGACGCTGAGCGAGGCGGTCAAGGAGGCGGCGCTGGCCGTCGCCGAGCGCGCGATGCACGTCTAGGTGTACTCCCGGCCCGCGATGGGGCCGGGAGGGCGCGGCGCTTCTTAAGCCGTCATCGGTTCTGAGGCGAGGTTGCGCAGCACGTATTGCAGCACCCCGCCGTGGCGGAAGTACTCGGCTTCGTCCTCGGTATCGACGCGGCAAGTGAGCGCGATCTCGACGCTCGAGCCATTGCCGCGGGTGATCCGGCACATCACGTCCATGCCCGGCTTGATGCCCTTGTCGACGCCGAGGATGTCGATCGTCTCGCTGCCGTTGAGCGCCAGCGACTTGCGCGACTGGCCCTCCTTGAAGGTCAGCGGCAGCACGCCCATCCCCACCAGGTTCGAGCGATGGATGCGCTCGAAGCTTTCGGCGATGACGGCGCGGACGCCGAGGAGACGGGTGCCCTTGGCCGCCCAGTCACGCGATGAGCCGGTGCCGTACTCCTTGCCGGCGATGACGACGAGCGGGATGTGCTTCTTCGCGTACTCGATCGCTGCGTCGTAGATCGACATCGTCTCGCCGCCGGGCATGAGCTTGGTCACGCCACCCTCCGTGCCGGCCACCATCTCGTTGCGCAGCCGGATGTTGGCGAAGGTGCCGCGCATCATGATCTCGTGGTTGCCGCGGCGGGCGCCGTAGGAGTTGAAGTCGGACGGCCCGACCCCCTTCTCGACCAGGAACTTGCCGGCCGGGCCGTCGCGCTTGATCGAGCCGGCGGGCGAGATGTGGTCGGTGGTGATCGAATCGCCGAGCAACGCCAGAACGCGCGCCCCACGCACTTCGGTGCCGGCGGTGGGTGCCGGTGCCATACCCTCGAAGTACGGCGGGTGTTTGACGTATGTGGACTTCTTGTCCCAGCCGTACACCAGGCCCTTGGGCGTCTTCATCTTGCGCCAGCGTGAATCGCCGCCGAACACGTCCTCGTAGCGCTTGCGGTAGAGCCCCGGTCCCATCGACCGGCACATCGTCGCCGCGATCTCGGCCGAGCTCGGCCAGACATCCTTGAGGTAGACCGGTTTGCCCTTCTTGTCGTTGCCAAGCGGGTCCTTGCTCAGGTCGATGTTCATGGAGCCGGCGATGGCGTAGGCCACCACCAGCATGGGCGAGGCGAGGTAGTTCGCCCGCACCTGCGGGTTGACGCGGCCCTCGAAGTTGCGGTTACCGGAAAGGACAGAGCACACCACGAGGTCGCCCTCGCTGACCGCCTTGGAGATCGGCTCGGGCAGCGGCCCGGAGTTGCCGATACAGGTCGTGCAGCCGTAGCCGACGAGGTTGAAGCCGAGCTTGTTGAGGTCCTTCTGCAGGCCGGCCTTCTCGAGGTAGTCGCTCACCACCTGCGAGCCCGGCGCGAGCGAGGTCTTGACCCAGGGCTTGACCTTGAGACCGCGCGCGGCCGCGTTGCGCGCGATCAGCCCGGCGCCGAGCATCACGCTCGGATTCGAGGTGTTGGTGCAGCTTGTGATCGCGGCGATGACGACATCGCCGTGGCCGACGTCGAAGCCGGCCTTGGCTACCGGCACGCGCTTGGCCGCTTCCTTCTCCTTGTGGAACGTGCTCGTCATGTGCCGGCCGAACTCGCTCGCGGCCTTGGTCAGCGGCACCCGGTCCTGCGGCCGGCGTGGCCCAGCGAGGCTCGGCTCAACCGCTCCGACGTCGAGGCTCAGCACGTCGGTGAACTCGGGATCGGGCGTGCGCGGCGTGCGCCACAACCCCTGGGCCTTGGCGTAAGCCTCGACCAGGGCCACGCGCGAGGGCTTGCGCGCCGTCGCCTTGAGGTAGGCGATGGTCTCGGCATCGATCGGGAAGAAGCCACAGGTCGCGCCGTACTCGGGCGCCATGTTGGCGATGGTCGCGCGGTCGGCGAGCGACAGCTCGTCGAGCCCGGGCCCGAAAAACTCGACGAACTTGCCCACCACGCCGCGCTTGCGCAGCATCTCGGTGACCGTCAGCACCAGGTCGGTCGCGGTCGCCCCCTCGCGCAGCTTGCCGCTGAGCTTGAAGCCGATGACCTCGGGCAGGCGCATCGAGATCGGCTGGCCGAGCATCGCCGCTTCGGCCTCGATACCACCGACGCCCCAGCCGAGCACGGAGAGGCCGTTAACCATCGTCGTGTGCGAATCGGTACCCACAAGGCTATCCGGGTAGGCCAGCGTGTGTCTGCCGTCCTCGTTCGTCCACACCACCTGGGCGAGATACTCGACGTTGACTTGGTGGCAAATGCCGGTGCCGGGCGGCACGACGCGGAAGTTGTCGAACGCCTCCTGGCCCCAGCGCAGGAAGGCGTACCGCTCCGCGTTGCGCTCGTATTCGAAAGCGACGTTCTCCTTGAACGCACGCGAAGTGCCGAACCGATCGACCATCACCGAGTGGTCGATCACCAGATCAACCGGAGCCAGCGGGTTGATGCGTTTGGGATCGCCGCCCAGGGTACGCATGGCCTCGCGCATTGCGGCGAGGTCGACGACGGCGGGGACGCCGGTGAAGTCCTGCATCAGGACGCGCGCTGGCCGGAACGCGATCTCGCGGCTCGAGCTTCGTTTCTTGAGCCAGTCGGCGACGCCTTTGACGTCGTCCACCGTCACGGTCCGCCCGTCCTCCCAACGCAGCAGGTTTTCGAGCAAGACCTTGAGCGAGAATGGCAGCCGGGTGATGTCCCCCACACCGGACTTGGCGGCTGCCTTGAGGCTGTAATACTGATAGGAGCGCGTGCCGACCTTGAGAGTCCGACGCGTCTTGAGGGAATCCTGTCCCCGCGCAGTCACGGCAAATCTCCCCACCTAGTGCAGTTATGCGTCGCGTTCGACGCACTCTAGCACGGGATCGTCGCCGGTGTTACTCCGACGGGCCCGAGGAAACACGATGAACCGCTTCCATAGACCGGGCCGCAAGCACGCTTCGGCGCGAAAACCGGGACGATGATCCTCACCGGCGACGGTCTGAGCTGCATCCGCGGTGAGCGTCTGGTGTTCGCCGATCTGTCATTCCGGCTGGATGGCGGCGGCGCGCTCTTGATTCGCGGTCCCAACGGCAGCGGCAAGTCGACCCTGCTGCGGCTGGTGGCAGGGCTCCTCCCCGCCGCCGCCGGCACGCTGCGCTGGGACGACCTCGACCCGCGCAACGATCCGCAGGAACACGCGCGGCGGTTGCATTACGTGGGACATCTCGACGCCGTGAAGCCGGCGCTCAGCGTGGCTGAGAACCTGGCGTTCTGGATTCGCCTGCGTGGTGCGCCGGCGGGCGGCGAGGGTGCGGCGCTGGCGCGCCTCGGCCTCGAAGCCTTGTTCGGGCTCCCGGCCCGCCACCTCAGCGCCGGCCAGCGTCGGCGGCTTGCGCTCGCCCGCCTGGCCGGCGCGGCGGCGCCGCTCTGGCTCCTCGACGAGCCGACGGTCTCACTCGATGAAGCGAGCGTCGCCGCGCTGTGCGCGATGATCGTGGCCCACCGGCGCGAGGGCGGCATGGTGCTGGCGGCTACACATGGGCCGCTCGCGATCGGCGCGGCGGCAGAGCTGCGGCTGGCGCCGCCGGCATGAGACGCTTCCTGCTCATCACCCGGCG
>VGEJ01000199.1 GCA_016869335.1 Alphaproteobacteria bacterium
CGCTCCCCCGATGACGAAATGTTGCCCTTGATGACGCACCCGCCGCTTGCAGCGGGCTCGGACGCACTGCCCACACCGGCGCGGTAGTCCCACGGGGCGACAAAGGTTCCCGCCCAAAGCCCGGCCCCTCCCGCGCGGGCTCCGTCCTCGGCGTCGATGTAGTCCGCCGCGTACTTGCGGTACGCGAGCGCCCAGCCGGCCTCGACCATGCGTCGGCCGAGGTCGGCTCCGGCCACGGTGCAGATCGCAACGGCGCGGCCGTAGCGATCCGTGTCTGTCCGTTCGCAGGCAACCGTTCGCCCGGCGATGAGGTCGTCAAGGGCGAGCGCGGCGCGTCGACCGCAGCGGTACGGCGAGCCTCCGGCCTCGCAGCTTTGTCCGTTTTCCGGCGCGTCGATACCGTGAAGGCGGATGCGTTGACCGTGAATTTCGAGGGTGTCGCCGTCGATGATCGATGCGCGTCCCGTGATGGTTTCCGCGCATGCGGGCAGCGCGTCCGCATACACCACGATTCCGGAGGCCAGCGCCAGCGCAGCGCGCACTAGCAATCCCGCCCGGAATCTCGCAGCACGGCGGGGGGTGCAGAACATGCTCCTACGTCCCCAACGGTCATGCGCCGCCACCAGCGCGCAATCGCCGTAATCGTACAGGACGGCGCAGCAGCCCCTCGCGGCCATCTCGGGGTCCCCACACGGGAGCGGCAGGCCTTTCTGAGACGTGCTCGGCAGGGCAAGCCCAGGATCGGAACGTCAGGGGCAGGCGGCGCGCGTACCGGCGGGACCGATGCAGGGGTTGATCCGCGTCCTGAACGGGCCGGGCCTGGATGGAATGCCGATCATGGCGCCCGGTGGAGGTTCGATCACTCCCGCGGAGCCCCGTACTTCGCCACCCACTCCTCGACAGTCAGCGGGACCGGGGACACGCGCGCCCCCACAGACAGAGGGGGGTGCCGTCCTTTCTGACACCCCTGGATCGCCCCGTGGGCGGGGCGGCTGTCATCGCCCGGGCCGCCAGTCGCGCGCGAGCCGTTGCGCCTCGGCGATCTGCGCCGGCGTCATCTTGGCCGCGACGCGGTCGCGGTTCCTGACGGCCAGATCGCGGAGCGCGCTCTCGGATGCCAGGAAGCGCGATGCGGCCAGGTTGTACCACTTGTGCGCTTGCACGTAGTCCTGCGTCACGCCCCGGCCGTCGGCGTACATGATGCCGAGGTTGTTCTGGGCGCGGGCGATGCCCTGGTCGGCGGCGAGGCGATACCAGCGCAGCGCCTCGGCGTAATCCTGCGCCACGCCCTTGCCGTTGGAGTACATGAAGCCGAGGTCGGCCTGAGCATCCGCCAAGCCCTGTTCGGCGGCGAGGCGGTACCAGCGCATCGCCTCGGCATCGTCCTGCGGCACGCCCTTGCCGAGGCGGTACATGTTGCCGAGGTTGTACTGGGCGCGGTCGATGCCCTGTTCGGCGAGCGGGCGCCAGAGCTTCAGCGCCTCGGCGTAGTCGCCGCGTGAGAAGGCTCGGAACCCGTCCTCGAACGGGCCGGCGGTCGCGGGCGCCGCCGCCGCGGCAAGCGCGAGAAGCAGCACGAGCCAGAGCCCAAGGGCGCGGCGCCTGCCGCTCACGATCCGTACCCCGCGGCCATTCCCGTCTCCGCCGCTCGTGGCCAGACCGTGAGCTTAGATCATCCCGAACAGGGCATGAATACGCTTTGCCACACCCCGTCGTTAGCGGTTCTTCACGGACGACCGGAGAGTGTTGGATTTCAGGTGCTTTCCCTCCGCCAACTTGACCGTGGCGAACATTCTCCGGCCAGTCTTGAAGCTGCGCGAGAAGCCCAGGAATTGCGCCGTTCAGGGCGCAAGGCTGTGAACCGCCACGGCCACCGTCGGGGTGTCTGCGTTCTCTCTCTGCCCGGTTTCTCCGGAGCTGTGAACTGCACAATTCCGGTGTACAGCTTCGAATCGCGCCTGCTGCTGCAGGCTGTTCATGCCTGGTAGCTCACTGGCTCCCGCCGCCACCGCCACCCGGGCGATAGGCCGGCGCGACGCTCATACTCTTCTCGATCTCGGCGCTGAAGCTGCCGAGCGGATTGTCGCGGGTCGGCATCTGCGCCACGAACGGGAGGCTCTGATGCTTCGCAACCTCGTAGACGCGCCGCAACTCAGGCACAGGGTTGCGGTGCTCATCAACGCGGAGGTCGATGTAGGGATACTCCTCCTGCCAGTGAATCAGCAGTGCCGCGGATTGCTTGCCGCGGGCGTCGCCGCCGTGCGCTTGTCCAGCCTCCAGAGACAGTAGGAGCCGCTCCGCCAGGGTGAGCGCCGAAGTTGCGAGGAAGGTCTCGGCCATGGCCGCCACCGTCGCCTCGCCGACCAGGATGTTGCCCTGGGCGGAGAAGTTCTCCCCGATGCGGTGGCCGCACCAGCCTCCGCAGTCCGTGCCGGTATGGGCGGCGCTGCCGCCACGGGAATCGACCATGCCGACCTGGCGGACGGCGCGGCCGGGATCGGCGGCGATGAGCTTGTCCAGGGTCTCCCGAGCTGAGCCGCCTTCGGCCATGAGCCTAAGTCCGTCGATCGCGAGGTAAGGGTTGACCCATGACATCGTGGCTACCGCACCTGCCTTGGCGCGGACGAACGGACAATAGCCGCCGACGCCGGGCGCGGCGGTGCACACCGCGACTCCCAGCATGCCGGTACGCCCGCATCGGCCGACGATCGTGAAGGTGTTGAGATGCATCTCTTCTTGTCCATGTTCCCTGACGTTTGCCTGGTGCGGGAGGGCTGTACGGGGGCCGACGAGGTGCTTGCCAGTCGGCCGGCTCGCGGTTGCCTAAGAGCCCAGTCCGGCAAACCCTTCGCGCAAGACCGCGTCCGCGCGCTCAAAGACCATCCCCTTCCAGTCGTCCTTGTCGCAGTAGAACGCGTCGCGAATCTGGCGCTTGATCTCGCGCCCCCGCGGCGAGGATGGGTCGCCCCGGGCGTAGAGCCAGTTATCGGCGCGGACCGCCCCGAGCACCTCGGCCACCGGCATGGTACCGAACTCAAGGGCAATGCCGGTGATCTCGGCCGGAGCGGCGAGGTCGGCGAACGCGGTGGCGACGACACCCCGGACGACCGCCGAGGTCGAGGTGCCGGCTTCTGGAGCGGTCACGTCGGTGCCGTACCACTGGCGCGCACGCTCGAACGCTGCCATGTCGGGCCAGCTCAGGAAAATCGGCTCGCCGTAGCCGTAGGGTCCAAGCCCTGTGTGGAGGTCAAGGAAAGCAACCCGGCGACGTCCCGGCATCTGCTCGGCGAGGAGGCCGCGCCACATCTTGTTCGACCATGCCGGCGCCCTGCCACCGAAGAATACCCCGTCGGAATGAGCGTACTGGCCACCCGACATCGCGCTCTGGAATGCAGGCATTCCGCGCTCAGCTATATAGGCCGCGATGGCCCGATCGGCGGAGGCGCGTGCAGGCCCGTCCCAGTCGTCCGGCAGGATGAGCGGGTGGATCTCGTCGTAGGCCGACGAGGCGGGGTGCGGCCGGCTGTGGTCAACGAAGTTGCGGTTCAGGTCGATGTTTTCCTCGTTCACGCGCCGCACATGGGCGAATCCGTAGGGGTTCATTGCGTGGATCAACAGGAGCGTGCTGCCGGCCGGCCGAGCCTCATGCGATCTCGTGCGCATGAACCCCACTTGGCAGCCGGAGCCGCAGAATCCTTCGACGCCGTGGGTCGCGGAGGCGGCGATGAAGAGAAGTTCGCTCTCGGCTGGTCCGAACCGTGCGACGTCCGTATACAGTGCCTCACCCTGCGGACCGACGGCATTCGGGTTGCGGAGGCTCTTGACCACGGCGCCGGCCGCGGTACAGGCGTCGAGGAACTTGCCGCGGGCCTCGGAATAGGTGGCGGAGAAGAATTCGGCGTGCCGCATGTTCGTTCAGTCCTTCGCGACCGCGCGGCCGATCCGCGCCACCGCCTCGTCGAGGCGCTCGATCGGCTCGTTCGAGAAGATGATGCGGAAGTGACCCATTGCCGTGGATGGGCCCCAGGTCGCCATCGGAGTCACCGCGACGTCTGCCTCCTCGAGCAGGCGACGGGCCAGTCTCTCCTCATCCGCATCGACCGCGCGGTGGTCGACCAGAAACCACCAGCCGCCCTGCGGTGGCACGCTGCGGAGGCCGCGAACCGCGTTGATTGCGGCCGCCGTGGCGGCGCCGCGCTGCGCCAGGGTGCGGGCACAATCGGCGACGTAGGCATCCGCGGCACCCGGATCGCGCAGCAAGGCGATCACGCCCGCCTGGGCGAAAGCACTGGTCAAAGTGCCATTATACATATGGGCCTTGCCGACGTGCTCCATGACCGTCCGGTCGGCCACGGCCCAGCCGATCCGCCAGGCCGTCATGTTGAAGTCCTTGGAAACGCCGTTCAGGATGATCGTGCGCTCGCGCATACCGGGCCAAGTCGCGATGTTGGGCGCGGTGCGCCCGTCGAACGCGAGCCGGGCGCTCGTCGCTGAGTATACCACCCACAGGTCGTGCCGCCGCGCGAGCGCCGCGATCGCGTCGATCTCCTCGCGAGTGAAGAGTACGCCAGTCGGCATGTTGGTGGCGTTGAGCACGATCGCCTTGGCGCCGACGGCCTCGCGCTCGAGCAGGTCCAGGTCGAGCCGCCAACCCCGGTCCTCGCGCAGCGGCACGAACCGTGGCACGCCGTGGGCGAGCCGGATGCGATTGATGATACCCGAGTATGCAGGCTCCGGGGTGATCACCCCATCGCCCGGCTCAAGCAGCGCGAGCAAGACCGAGAGCAGGCCCTCCTGCACACCGTTAACGATCACCACCTCGGTCGGCCAGTCGTAGTCGAGCCCCTCACGTCGGCGCAGGTCTGCGGCTACGGCCGCACGCAATTCGCTGAGCCCAACCAGCGGCAGCCAGCTGTTGTACGCATCCTTGCCGACTGCCTCGCGGGTCGCACGAATCGCAACTTCGGGCGGCGGGATGTTGCTGTCGGCGTTTTCCAGACGGAATGTGCGGGCCTCGCCGCGCGCCGCATCGCGCTCGTCGGCAAGGTCGCCCATGATGTCGAGACCAATCTTCGGCAGCGTGGCAACGCGCTCGGCCACCCGCATCTGCACCCCTCCGTGCGGCCCCATCTCGATTGCCTACCTTCCCTCAGGCTGTGCAGTTGTCAAGACGCGTGTAGCGCCCGTGTCGGTGCCGGGCACATGCCCGCGGCTTCCTTGCGGCGCGAGAGTTCGCTGCCCTCCGGAACTGGCCGCGAACTTGGCGGAGAGTCTGACTCGACGATCTTCGCGAGCGTGGCGCGCGCCCGGCGAGGCGGCGCTCGCTCCGCGTCGGCCAGCATTCGTCGTGCGCATCGAGCAGGTTGGCGGCGAGCGAGACCTTGATCGCGAAGTTCACGTTCTGCGGGATGTCGGCCGTAACCTGAGCCACCGCGATGGCGTCGAGCTTG
>VGEJ01000200.1 GCA_016869335.1 Alphaproteobacteria bacterium
TTTCAAGAGAGGCCACCACAACCTCCTGTTCGAGGATCGGGAGATCGTCAAATGCGCCGACTAGCTCGGCTTCGACGAGGTCTGGGTGGGCGAGCACTACTCGGTGCCGACCGAGCCGATCCAGTCGGCGCTCATCTTCCTCGCCTCGCTGATCCCTGAGACCAACCACATCAAGCTTGGCAGTGCCGTCCACTGCCTAGCCTACCACCACCCGGCGGTGATCGCCGGCCATGCGGCCCTCTTCGATCACTTGTCCAAAGGGCGCTTCCAGATGGGAATCGGGACCGGCGCCACCCCGACCGACTTCGACCTGTTCTGCGTAGCCGAGGCGGATCGACTGGCCATGGTCCGCGAATCGATCGAGATGATCCTGGGTATCTGGTCGTCCGATCCGCCCTACTCCTTCAATGGCAAACACTGGAGCTTCGGCATCTCGAAGCATGTCTTCCCCGAGCTCGGCATCGGCGCCATGGGCAAGCCCTATCAGACGCCGCATCCGCCGATCATGATACCCGCCATGAGCCGTGGTTCAGAGAGCGTTCGCCTTGCGGCGCAGCGCAACTGGATTTGCCTTTCGGCCAATTTCGTGCCGGGCGACGTGGTCAAGGACCACTGGCAGACCCTTTGCGGTGAATGCGGCAAGCGGGGCGAGCGTCCGAACCCGGCGAACTGGCACGTCGGGCGCACGCTTCTGGTCACCGAGACCGACGCGGAGGCGCGCACCTACCTCAGCCAGCCAAACAACGCTCTATGGTGGTACTTCCATTGGATCTTGCATAGCGTGCGTTACGGCAGGACCACCCACATGCTCAAGACGGCTGCCGATCAGGACATGCCGGATGAGCTTCTCACCGAGCAATACTGCTTCGATAACATCCTTATCGCCGGCAGCCCGAAGACCGTGGTCGAGAAGTTGGCCGCCTTCCGCGAGGACGTTGGTCCGTTCGAGACGCTTGTGATCTCACACCACGACTGGCTTCCGGAGGCGTTGTGGCGGCGGCACATGGAGCTCGTCGCCGCCGAAGTAATGCCCGGGCTTCGCGCTGCCGTCGGTTGGCAGCGCGGTGCGGCTGAGGGATAGTGCCGCCGTGCGAATGAGGAGCTAGCCATGACCGGCTCGAAGACGGGTGCGTCACAGCTGCGACGACTCCCCTCATCGGCGGGCGATGGAGACAGAAAATGAGCAAGGTGCGCTGCGTGCTGGACGCCCACGCCGTGTTGGCCGAGGGGCCGGTGTGGGACGTGCAAGAGCAGGCCCTGTACTGGGTCGACATTCTGGGCCGGACGTTCAACCGCTTCGACCCCCGCCCGGCGTTGCGGGCGGCACGGCGGATTCTTATACTCCGCCGCCAGTGGGCAGGCACGTGGGTAAGCGCAAGGCAGCACGCCTTCCGAGGGGCTATCGGCCCACGGAAAGCGAACCCTTCATGAACGCACGGCAGCGCGAGTATTTTCGTCGCAAGCTCCTGAAGTGGCGCGAGGAGTTACTGCTCGAGTCGCAGCAGACGCTGATGCATCTGCAGCAGGAAACCGGGAGCGCGCCCGATGTCGCCGACCGCGCCTCGCTCGAGTCGGATCGCTCGATCGAGCTCCGGGCGCGCGATCGCGAGCGCAAGCTGATCTACAAGATCGATCTCGCGCTCGAACGGATCGCCAGCGACACCTACGGCTACTGCGTCGTGACCGGCGAGCCGATCAGCCTGGAGCGGCTCGAGGCGCGACCGATCGCGACGCTGAGCCTGGAGGCGCAAGAGCGGCACGAACGGCGCGAACGGTCCTACCGCGACTGACCGGCGTGGTCCGGCGCGATGTTATGGTAGTCTTCCCCTGGGGTCGGTCGGTTCCGTGATCGGCTGAGTGAGCGGCCCGGCAACGGGTTGGTGACGGCGGGACAGGGGTCCTGCCGGCAGCAAGAATGTGTTACACCGCCTCGCGGCGCGAACCGTAGGCAAGGAGCGGGTCAATGGGTCAGATCTCGGGCGGCCATCTCGTCGCCAAGGCGCTCAAGAACGAAGGCGTCAAATGCATCTTCACGCTGTGCGGCGGGCACATCATCGACATCTATGACGGCTGCCTCGATGAAGACATCAAGATCATCGACGTGCGCCACGAGCAGGTGGCGGCCCACGCGGCGGATGGCTACGCCCGCGTCACCGGAACGCCGGGCGTCGCCGTGGTCACCGCCGGGCCAGGCACGACCGATGCCGTGACCGGGGTCGCCAATGCGTTCCGGGCGGAAAGCCCGATGCTGCTCATCGGTGGCCAGGGCGCACTCTCGCAGCACCAGATGGGCTCGCTCCAGGACCTGCCCCATGTCGACATGATGAAGCCGATCACCAAGTTCGCCTCCACCGTGCCGGGCACCGCGCGCGTCGCCGACATGGTGAGCATGGCCTTCCGCGAGTGCTTCAACGGCGCGCCCGGGCCGACCTTCCTCGAGATTCCGCGCGACGTGCTCGACGCCAAGGTCGATGAGGCGCAGGCGCGCATCCCCATGTCCGGGAAGTACCGCGCTTCGACCAGGCTGCGGGGTGACCAGCGTGCCATCGAGCAGCTCGCGGCGATCCTGGTCAAATCCGAGCGGCCGTGCGTGTTGCTCGGCACGCAGGTGTGGACATGCCGTGCCGCTGATGCCGCGAAGGCTTTTGCGCGCGGCCTGAACGTGCCCGTGTTCATGAACGGTGCCGGGCGCGGGACGCTGCCGCCGAACGACCCCCACGCGTTCCAGCTTTCGCGCAGCTACGCCTTCGGCAGGGCCGACGTGATCGTCATCGTCGGCACGCCGTTCGACTTCCGCATGGGCTACGGGCGCCGGCTGCGCGCTGAGGCGACCGTCGTGCAGATCGATCTCGACTACCGCACGGTCGGCAAGAACCGCGACATCTTGCTCGGCATCGTCGGCGACTGCGGCGAGATCCTGAGCGCCGTCGTTGCTGCGGCGAGCGCCGGCAAGAACGGGGCGGGGGCGCGCCAGGCCTGGCTAGCCGAGCTGCGTGCGGAGGAGGACAAGCTCACTGCGGCGCGCCTGCCCAAGATCCGCTCGGATGCCGAGCCAATCCACCCGCTCCGCCTCTGCCACGAGATCAACGAGTTCCTCGGCGAGGACAGCGTCTACATCGGCGATGGCGGCGACATCGTCACGTTCTCGGGCGGCGTAGTGCAGCCGCGCAAGCCGGGGCATTGGATGGACCCTGGCCCGCTCGGCACGCTCGGCGTCGGCGTGCCGTTCGCGATGGCGTCCAAGCTGACCCAGCCCGAGAAGGAAGTGGTGTGCCTGTTCGGCGATGGCGCCTTCCCCCTCACCGGCTGGGATTTCGACACCATGGTGCGCTTCAACCTGCCCTTCGTCGGCGTTGTCGGCAACAACTCGGCGTGGAACCAGATCCGCTTCGGTCAGATCGCGAAGTACGGCGAGAACCGGGGCAACGTCGCCAACGTCCTGAGCGACGTGCGCTTCGATGAGTTCGCGCGGATGCTCGGCGGTCACGGCGAGGAAGTGCGTAAGCCCAAGGACATCCGCCCGGCGCTCGAGCGCGCCCGCGCCTCGGGCAAGCCCTCGCTCGTCAACGTCTGGATCGATCCCAATGCCTACAGCCCGGGCACCCAGAACCAGACGATGTACAAATAGTCGAAACGGCCACGGCACGCGCGGGAGAGAGCGATGGCGAAAGCGTTGGAGGGGGTTCGGGTCATCGACATGACGCACGTCCAGTCGGGCCCATCCTGCACGCAACTGATGGCGTGGCTCGGCGCCGATGTGATCAAGATTGAACTGCCGGGGCGCGGCGACATCACGCGCAGCCAGCTCCGCGACGTCGCCAACGTCGACAGCCTCTATTTCACGATGCTGAACTGCAACAAGCGCAGCATCACGCTCAACACCAAGACTGCCAAGGGTCAGGAGATCTTCTGGAGCCTGCTCAAGGACGCCGACGTCCTGGTCGAGAACTTCGGCCCCGGCGCGCTCGACCGCCAGGGCTTCACCTGGGACAAGATCCACTCCCACAACCCGTGTGTCATCTACGCCTCGATCAAGGGCTTCGGGTCCGGCCCGTACTACGATTGCAAGGCCTACGAGACGGTGGCCCAGGCGATGGGCGGCTCGATGAGCACGACCGGTTTCGAGGACGGGCCGCCGACCGCGACCGGAGCCCAGATCGGCGATTCGGGCACGGGCGTGCACGTGCTCGCCGGCATCCTCGCGGCACTCTATCAGCGCACGCGCACCGGCCTCGGCCAGCGCGTCGAAGTCGCGATGCAGGATGCGGTGCTCAATCTCTGCCGAGTGAAGCTGCGCGACCAGCAGCGGCTCGCGCACGGCCCTTTGATCGAATACCCGAACAAGACCTTCGGCGCCGCCGTGCCGCGCTCGGCCAATGCCTCGGGTGGCGGCCAGCCCGGGCAGGCGCTGCGCTGCAAGCCGGGCGGCTCCAACGACTACATCTACGTCATCATCCAGCCGCAGGGCTGGGCGCCGCTGATGACGGCGATCGGCCGCGAGGCACTGATCACCGACCCGGCGTACGCCACGCCGGAGGCGCGGCTGCACAAGCTCGATGAATGTTTTGGCATCATCGAGCAGTGGACCTTGCAGCGCTCGAAGTACGAGGTGATGGAGCGGCTCAACGCGGTTGATGTGCCGTGCGGCCCGATCCTCGACATGAAGGAGCTGATCGAGGACGGGGCGCTCGCCGAGCGCGGGATCATCGTCGACGTCCCGCATCCGGCGCGCGGCTCGTTCAAGACGGTGGGCTGCCCGATCAAGCTCTCGGACTCAACCGTAGAGGTGACCACCTCGCCGGCGCTCTCCGAGCACACCGAAGAGATCCTCACGGGCCTGCTCGGCTACTCCGCCGAAGAGGTCAAAAAGCTCCGCGCCGAAGGCGTGGTGTGAGCGACAAGCACGGCGTGGTCCTGTTCCAGCTCCCGCCCACCTTCAAGAAGGACCTGCCGCGGCTCGAAGCGTTCCTGGCGGCGCTCCCCGCGCCGGGCCGCGCCGCAATTGAGTTCCGCCACGAATCATGGTTCGCGGACGACACGTATGCGCTCCTGCGCGCCCACGGCGCGGCGCTGGTCGCCATGGACGCGGGGGAGGGCGAGGCGGCAACGCCCGTGATCGCCACGGCCGGCTGGGGCTACCTCCGGCTCCGCGCCGAGGCCTACGCGGATGCCGAACTCGGCGCCTGGGCCGAACGGATTCGGGCCCAGGCCCTGGGCCACGGCGTACGTGTTCTTCAAGCACGAGGAAGGCGCGCCGGCGCTGGCCGCGCGGCTCCTCGCGATCTTCACAGGCGCGCCGTTTGACGTTACCGGCCGCTGATGGTTTGCTCGCCCATGACAGGGATCGGAGAGCGCTCATGCGGATCGTGGTCCACGGCCAGCAGGCCTTCGGCAAGGAGGTGTTCGAGGCCCTCATCACGCGGGG
>VGEJ01000201.1 GCA_016869335.1 Alphaproteobacteria bacterium
CCTCGCCGCCAGCATCGGCCAGACGGTGGACGTGCTCGTCGAGGATGCCGGCGGCGGCCGCAGCGCCCACTATCTCCCGGTCCGCCTCGATGCCGCGATCCCGGCCGGGTGCCGCGTGCGTGCCCGGGTCCGTGATCACGACCGCACCACCCTGTTCGCCGCCCCGTTCGCGAGCGTATGAGCCTTTTCGCGCGCCTCAAGGCCGGGCTTGCCCGCACCTCGAGCAAGCTCAGTGCCGGGATCGCCGGCATCCTCACCCGACGCAAGCTCGACGCGGCAACACTGGCTGAGCTCGAGGAGCTGCTCGTCGCCGCCGATTTCGGGGTCAACGCGGCGCACACCGTCACCGCGCGCCTTGGTGCCCGACGGCTCGACAAGGAGCTCTCGGACGACGAGCTGCGCTCCGAGCTGGCGCTCGAGATTGGGACGCTGCTGGGGCCGGTCGCGCGGCCGCTCGAACCCGTTCGCGGCGCCCGGCCCTTCGTCATCCTGGTCGTCGGTGTGAACGGCACGGGCAAGACGACGACCATCGGCAAGCTAGCGCACCTGTTCGGGCGTAGCGGGTACAGCGTCGTGCTGGCCGCTGCCGACACCTTTCGCGCCGCCGCCATCGATCAGCTCAAGATCTGGGGCGAGCGCGCCAACGCGCCGGTGATTGCCGGCAAGCCGGGCGCCGACGCTGCGGGACTGGCCTTTACAGCGCTCGAAGTGGCGCAGGCCGCGGGAGCGGACATTCTCCTCGTCGACACCGCCGGCCGCTTGCACAACAAGACCGAGCTGATGGCCGGCCTCGAAAAAATGCTGCGGGTGCTGAGGAAGCGAGACGCCGCCGCGCCGCATGCCGTGCTGCTGGTGCTCGATGCCACCACCGGCCAGAACGCGCTGACCCAGGTCGAGGTGTTCCGCAACGTGTGCCAGGTGACCGGTCTGATCATGACCAAGCTCGACGGCACCGCGCGCGGCGGCGTCCTGGTCGCGGTGGCGCAACGCTTCGGGCTGCCGGTGCACGCGATCGGCGTCGGCGAGGGACTCGAAGACCTGCAGCCGTTCGACGCCGCCGCGTTCGCCCGCGCGCTGGTCGGCCTGGACCAGGCTCCGCGCTCGTCCTCGGCATGACGGAGGACCTCGCACTCGCGGGACTGATCTTCCTCGCGGCGACGCTCTATTCCTCCGTCGGTCACGCCGGTGCGTCGGGCTATCTCGCGGCGATGGCCTTGGTCGGGCTGGCCCCGGAGGCGATGCGCCCCGCGGCCCTCGCCCTCAACATCCTCGTCGCCACGATCGCGACGCTGCGCTACGCCCGAGCCGGGTATTTCTCGTGGCGCACCTTCCTGCCTTTCGCTCTCGCCTCCACCCCGTTCGCCTTCGTCGGCGGTTGGATCGAACTGCCCTCCAGCGTCTATCGGCCAGTGGTCGGCGGCATGCTCCTGATCGCGGCCGGCGAGCTTGCACGGTCGGCACGCAAGGCGCCCGAGTCGACACGCGATCGCCACCCGCCGCCCCTCGCAGCCGCCGCTATCGGCGCGGCGATTGGCCTGCTCGCCGGATTGACGGGCACCGGCGGCGGTATCTTTCTCAGCCCGGTGCTTCTGCTCGCCGGCTGGACGGCCACGCGAAACGCCTCCGGGGTCGCCGCGGCCTTCATCCTGTGCAACTCGGTCGCCGGGCTGCTCGGCGCGACCGTGAGCTGGGCGACGCTGCCCGAGGCGCTGCCGCTGTGGCTCGCCACCGCGGCCGCCGGCGGGCTCATCGGCACCCAGCTCGGCATCCGCGCCCTGCCGGTGTTCGCACTACGCTACGCGCTCGCGGCCGTGCTCGTCATCGCCGCCGCGAAGCTCGTGTTCTGGTAGTGTCTCAGAACTGAGACACTACCCTTGTTCTATTGAAGTTCACAATGCCCGCTGCGTTTGCTACAGTCGCGCGCAATCGGAACCCGATCAGAGGAGGGAGGGGGGCGATGCTGTCACGACTGGTAACGGGGTTTCTTGCCGGTGCGGCACTCATGGTCGGGGTGTCGCAGGCCGCTCTGGCCGAGGACGCCGCCGCGATCGCCGAGAACGCCGCCAAGCAGTTCGCCGGCAAGACGGTGACGATCGTCAAGATTCCAGGCCCGATGGCGATGGAGGTCACCCAGTTCTCGGGGCCCGAGTTCGAGAAGCGGACCGGCGTCAAGGTGGCACTGGTCGAGGTACCGCTGGCGGAGCTGTTCTCCAAGATCATGCTCGAGTTCCGGGCCGGCAACACGACCTACGACGTGCTCGATGTCCAGGCCTCGAAGATCCCGGACCTGGCGCGCTCGGGCGCGATCGTTCCGCTCGACGACTGGATGACCAAGTACGCCTACTGGGACGACTACAAGGACGTCGGCGCCGCGTGGCGCGACGCGTGGGGCCGCTACGGTGGCAAGCAGTACGGCTTCGTCGATGACGGCGACGTGTTCCTCTTGTTCTATCGCACCGATCTCTTCGGCGACGCGGCCAACCAGGCCGCGTTCAAGGAGAAGCACGGTTACGACCTGGCGCCGCCCAAGACCTACAAGCAGTTCGAGGAAGTGACGCAGTTCTTTACGGACAAATACAAACCCAGCATCTACGGTGCCGGCAATCCACGTCAGCGCGGAACCATGTTCTATTGGTTCGAGGAAGAGTTCCGCATGAAGGGCGGCAAGTGGTTCGACGCCGAGACCATGAAGGCGACGGTCAACAGCGACATCGGCGTCGCCGTGCTCAGCCGCATGATCGCGGAGAACAAGAACATGCCGCCGGGGATCGAGACCTGGGGCGTGATCGAGTCGATGAACGCCTGGCTCGCCGGCCAGCTCGCGATGATCACGTGGTGGCCCGGCCTCGGACGCTGGAGCGAGGGCTACGGCACCGACGTCGAGGCGATGTCCTGGGTGCCGAAGTCGCAGATCATCGGCAAGGTCGGCTATGCCGTCGTGCCCGGCGGCCATCCGCAGCTTGCCGCCGGCAACCTGCTGACGGTATCGGGCAACAGCCAGCAGCAGGAGCTCGCCTACCTCTACGCCCAGTGGCTCAACTCCGCGACCATCAGCGCCGAGCGGGTGAAGCTGCCGTTCTCGTTCCGCGATCCGTTCCGGGTCTCGCAGTTCAAGAGCGAGTCCTTCCGCGCCCTGTGGCCCGCGGCCGGCGCCTATCTCGACGCCATGGAGAACTCGTCCAAGACCGGGTTGATCGACCTCACCATCGTCCAGGTCGATACCTACAACTCGCTGTTGGATCAGGGCCTCGAGAAAGCGTTTTCAGGCGCATCGGATGCCCAATCCGCGCTCGATGAGGTGGCGGCGAACTGGGACGCACTGACCGAAGAGATCGGCGCCGACGAGCAGCGCGAGGCCTATCAGTCGTGGCTGGCGGCGCCCAACGCATACCCGGCGCAGCCGAGCGAGTAGTGCGGCGGGGAGCGGGGCCACGCGGCCTCGCTCCCCGGCCTTGGCGCCGACACACGGCAGGCCCGGTGCCGGCATGACGCCACGTGCCGAGAGGAGCACGGCCGCCGCCGGAAGCTCCGGGTGGCTCGACCGCCACTTCAAGTACCTCCTGCTGTACCCGGCCATCGTCCTGTTGCTGTTGATCGGGTTGTTCCCGGTGCTGTACTCGCTGATGGTGAGCTTCCAGAACCTCACCATGCTGAAGCAGGACTACGGCTTTCAGGGCCTGCTCAATTACGAGCGCCTGATCAACACCGATCGCTTCTGGTGGGCGATACTCCACACCGGCGTGCTGACCGCGATCGCGCTGCCACTCGAGCTCGTTTTCGGCCTCGCGATGGCGCGGCTGTTCGTCAAGGACATCCGCGGCAAGCGCCTGTTCCTGGCGCTGCTGGTGCTGCCGGCCGTGCTGCCGCCGATCGTCGCCGGCGGCATCTGGCGCATGCTGCTCGACGTCTCGTTCGGGCCGATCAATCAGATCATCGGCTGGCTCAGCGGCGGCGTGCCGGCCTCGATCAACTGGCTGATCGACCCGTTCTACGTCTATCCCACGATCCTGCTCACCGAAGTGTGGGAGTGGACGCCGTTCATGTTCCTGATTCTCCTGGCCGCGCTATCGAACGTGGATCCGAGCCAGGAAGAGGCGGCGGAGATCGATGGCGCCGGGCCGTGGACGATCTTCGTTCGCATCACGCTGCCGGCGATCTGGCCGGTGATGATCGTCGCGCTGCTGATCCGCGGGCTTGATCTCGTGCGCACCTTCGACATCGTCTGGGCGCTGACGAAAGGCGGCCCCGGCACCCTCACCGAAACGATCTCGGTCTACATGTACACCATGGGCTTCCAGCGCTTCGCCACGAGCTACACGGGCGCGATGGCCTTCGTCATCATCATCGTGCTGTCGTTGGCGGTGATGGTGCTCTTACGCCGCGTAGAGATCGCGCGATGAGGGGGCGGGGCGGCGGCCTGCGCTTCATCGGCGCGCTGGCACTCCTGGTGGTGTTCCTCTTCCCGTTGTTCTGGATTCTCACCGTGGCGTTCAAGAACCCAGAGGATATCTTCGTGACGCCCCCGGTATGGCTGCCGAGCACACTGAACTTCCAGGATTTCGCGCTGATCTTCTCGGAGGGCTATTACCGCGCGATTCTCAACAGCCTGATCGTCGCGACCGGCGCCACCATCATCGCGATGGTGTTCGGCACCACGGCCGCCTACAGCATCGCGCGCCATCGCACCGGCGGCGAGACGCTGGCCAACTGGATCCTGTCGTGGCGCATGCTGCCCCCGATCGCCGTGGTGTTCCCGATCTTCCTCGTGTTCTCGGTCGTCGAGCTGCGCGATTCCTATTTCGGTCTGATCCTCCTCAACGGCGCCTTCAACATCCCTTACGTCGTGTGGATGATGCGCGGCTACATCGAGGACGTGCCGATCGAGCTTGAGGAAAGCGCCCTGGTCGATGGCTGCTCGCGCTGGCAGACGCTCTATCGCGTGGTGCTGCCGATGGCGCGCACGGGGCTGTTCGCGACCGCGGTGTTCACGTTCATCTTCGCCTGGAACGAGTACGCGTTCGCGCTGGTGCTGACGGAGACCGAGGTCATCACGGTGCCGGTGCAGATCGCCAAGTTCATGGGCCGCGAGGCGACCTATTTCTCGCGCATCGCGGCGCTGTCGCTGCTCGCCCTGATTCCGGTGTTTCTCGCCGTCGTCACGATGCAGCGCTACCTCGTGCGCGGCATCAGCCTCGGCGCGATCAAGGGCTGATCTACCTACAGGAAGCTATAGGGATCGACGTCGACCTGGACCCGGACGCTCCCCGGCACCCTCACTGCAGCAAGCCAGGAGCGCAGGAGCGGCTGCACGGCGGTCCCCCGGGCGGCCTTGAGCAGAAGCCGCTGGCGATGGCGGCCGCGCAGGACGGCGAGCGGAGCGGGGGCGGGACC
>VGEJ01000202.1 GCA_016869335.1 Alphaproteobacteria bacterium
CAACGGCGAGTTCTGGCGCTTCGCGCTCAAGGACATGGTGCTCGATCGCTACGGCGTCGGCGTGACCGTCAAGCCCTATCAGCGTCCGCACCCGCCAATCGCTCTGCCGGCGATGAGCCCCTATTCGGGCACGATGAAGATCGCCGGTGCGCGCGGCTGGATTCCGGTGTCGTCCAATCTCATCCCGGCGTGGAGCGCCAAGAGCCAGTGGGGGAAGTACGTCGAGGGCTGCGCCGAGCGCGGCATCCAGGCGGACCCCGAGATCTGGCGCGTTGGTCGGACCGTGCTGGTGACCGAGACCGACAAGGAGGCCCAGGCTTACCTGAAGCGCCCCGATCACCTGTTCCACTACTACTACGATCACATGTACGGACTGCTCGGCCACGGCAAGATCCTCGACTCGATCACGCCGACGAAGGGGTTTCCGTTGTCCGAGTTCACGCGCGAGGTCTACCAGGACGACAACCTGATCTGCGGCAGCCCCGACACCGTGGTGACGAAGCTGCTCGAGCTCCGTGAAGCGGTCGGCCACTTCGGCACGTTGGTGATCGTCGGGCTCGAATACCAGGATCGCCGCATCGTGCGGAACTCGATGCGGCTGCTGGCCGAAGAGGTGATGCCGCGGCTCCGTGCTGCCATCGCCCGCCAGCAGGCGGCGCAATAGCTGGTCGCCCTTGTCTTGTGGGGCGCGCCTGTTTCTGGCGCGCCCTGACGCCGATTCATGAGAGGCGGCGATGGACGCGGCCTCGACATGAAGAGGAGTTTAGGACGACAGCTCGGGCGAAGCCGCGATCTCGGCGATCAGGAAATCGCGAAACGCGGTGATGCGGGCGGAGTTGCGCCGCCCCTCGGGATAGACGAAGTAGCCACGGAACTCCGGGCCTGCTATCTCTGGGAGCACCCTCAACAGGCCGCGGCTCTCGCCGACCATGTAGTCGGGCAGGCCAGCGAGACCGAGTGCACTCTCGGCCGCGAGCAGCATCCCGAATACGCTGTTGACTTCGAGCGTGGCGTGCCGCTGCGTGCCTTTGCGGGTGCCGACCGTGATCAGCCAGTTGACCTCGGTCGAGGGGCCGGGCATGTCCTCGCCATAGATGATTAGGCGATGCGTCGCGAGATCCTCGAGCGCACGCGGCGTGCCGTGGCGGCTGAGATACTGCCGCGCACCGTAGATGTGATTGCGCACGGTCATCAGCGGCCGCTTGATCAGACCCGGCTGGGTTGGCGCGCGCATGCGGATCGCGACGTCCGCCTCGCGCATCGCGAGATCGAGCTCCCGATCGTCGACCACGACGAGCTGCAGCCGGATGTCGGGAAACTGCGCGATGAAGCTGCCGACGCGTGGGGCGAGCCACGTCGTGCCGAATCCCACCGTCGTCGTCACCTTGAGCGGGCCACCCGGCTTGGTCGTCGCTTCGCCGAGGACCCCCTCGGCCATCGCCAACTCGGCCGCGACTTTGCGCGCGGCGCGGAACAGCACCTCGCCCTGCTCGGTGAGCACAAGCCCGCGCACGTGGCGGTGAAACAGAGGCGCCCTGAGGCCCTCCTCGAGCGCGCTGATCTGCCGGCTCACCGCCGATTGGCTCAAACCGAGCGCCCTACCGGCATGCGTGAAGCTGCCCTCGATGGCGACCGTATGGAATGTCTTCAGCTTCTCCCAGTCCAGATTGCATTCCCATCGCGCATGTTGGACTAGCCTATTGTGCCGGGCGCGCATGAACTGGTCGAGAGATAATGGCGCTGATGCAGTTGCGAACCGTGCCGTCCGCGCCGGGTCCCTCGCGCTTGACAGCCGCCGGCCGAGGTCATAGCGTCCGCGGGCTCGGAAAAAGGGCTGCAACGGCAGCGCACTCTTTAGGGAGAGGAAACGGAGATGTCCGACAAGGCTAGCGAGGTCTACGAAAAGACGATGCGTCGCGCCGCGTATGAGCGCAGCTTGACGCGCCGCCGCATGCTTCAGGCATCGGCCGCAGCGATCGGCGCCGCCGCCGCCGCGAGCTTCGTACCCCAGGAAGTGAGTGCCGCGAGTGGCAAAGTCGTGCACTTCGCGCCGGCGGGCAAGCGGCTCGATGGGACGCTGCGTGCGGTGCAGCCGTTGTTCAACAAGGCCTTCCCGAACATCGAGCTCGAGGTCGCATCGCTCCCGGTCGGCGAGGCGCTGACAAAGATCAACACCTACATGAATTCGAAGAGCGACGCCTTCGATGTGATCACGCAGGATCACGCGCAGTTCCCGGCGCTCGACGCGATCGGCGCGCTCACTGACCTGTGGCCGTGGCTCGAGAAAGACAAGGCCTGGTACGAGGACTACAAGAAGGACGTCGACGCCAACTACCGGTCGATGTGGAACGTGCCGAAGGGGCCGTCGAAGGACGAGGGCGGCGCCGGCTACGTCGCCGCTATCACGCCCGACGGCAACGCGATGATGACGTTCTATCGCAAGGACATCTTTGACAAGAAGGGTCTCAAGGTCCCCGAGACCTGGGACACGGTCATCGACACCGTCAAGGAGATCCATGATCCTGACAACGGCGTCTATGGCTATGCCGCCGCGATGAAGCGCGATTTCTGGTCAGGCTATCAGTTCTACGGCATCCTTCGCTCGTGGGGCGGCGACCACTTCATCGACTGGCCGAACGGTGACTTCACCGTCGCCTTGAACGGCGACGAGGCGTTCAAGTCGCTGTCGATGCTGGTGGAGCTCGCGAAGTACCAGCATCCGGTGTCGAGCAACGCAAGCGAAGACGAGATCAACGCGTCCTTTGCCAACGGCAGCGCGCTCTATAGCCCGCTGACGTGGGGTACCGCGGTGCTCAACGATCCGACGTACACCGACCTGCACGAAGCGTGGCACATGGACCTCTCGCCGCGCGGAACGAGCGAGAAGTCGGCGCATCGGGCGTTGGCGGGCGGGTTCGGGCAGTTCATCCCGACGTGGGCCAAGAACAAGGACGCGGCCTTCGACTGGATGAAGTTCCTCAACAGCCCTGCCGAGGACGTCATCAGCGCGATCGTGACCGCCGGCGGCCAGCCGTCGCGCTCCTCGGCGCTCAATGCCTGGAGGGATCGCAAGCCGTTCTTCGAGGGGCTGCTGAAAGCCTTTCCCGTGGCCGTCGTCAACGCCCCCGTCATCCCCGAGGCCTACGCGATCATGGGCGCCACGGGCGAGGAGGTGGCGGACGCCTGCAATGGCCAGAAGAGCATCGAGGATGCGATGGCCGCGATGCAGAAGCGCGTCACCCGCATCATGGAGGACAGCGGCTACTACAACTAAGGTCCGCGGTCGCGGAACTTTCGTCATGACCGCGCGGAGCGATGAGACCCGGCTGAGTCCTTCCGCCGGGTCCGCTCTCGTGTCGGTTGCTATGCGCTCGATCAGGGCGCAGCGGCGGCGGCTGGCGTACTTCTTGATGATGCCGTCGTTGGTCGTACTGATTGGGCTGTCGATCTTTCCCGCGGTAGTTTCCGGCATCCTGTCGTTTCGGGTTCATCCGCTCTACAATCCCAACGTCGCCCGGTTCATCGGTTGGCGGAACTTCGAGGACCTGTTCGACGACGCTCGCTTCTGGGAGAGCATCCGCCTCACCATTCTCTGGGCGGTCGTCGTCGTCGCCGTCCAGATGGTGCTGGGCTTCCTGCTGGCCGTCCTGCTCGACCGCAAGATGCGCGGCATCGGTCTGCTGCGGTCCCTGATCATCATTCCGGTGTTCATCTCGCCCATCGCAATGGGCCTGACGTGGCGGTTCATCTTCGAGCCGGTCACGGGTCTAGCCAACTGGTTCGTGAGCCAGCTCGGTTTCGAGAAATACTCCTGGCTCTCCCATATCGACACCTCGATGTCGACCCTGATGATCGTCGATTGCTGGCAGTGGACGCCGTTCGTGGCCCTGATCCTGCTCGCCGGTATCCAGAGTATCTCGCCCGAAGTGACCGAGGCGGCGAGGCTCGATCGGGTGCGCGGCGTGACCTACTACCTGCGGATCATTCTGCCGCTGATCCGGCCTGTGATCATGGTCGTCATCTTGCTTCGGCTGGTCGACTCGATCCGGATCTTCGATCTGGTGTTCATTACGACCAAGGGTGGCCCTGGATCCTCGACGCTGCTCGCGAGCGTGTATGACTACATCATCTTCGAGCAGGGCCATCTCGGCCTAATGGCGGCCTATGGCTTCCTCATTCTCATTCTGATCAACATTATCGTCGTCTTGTTTCTCAACACGCTTTATCGCACCGAGAAGGCCGCGCGGCTCGAGGAGCTCAAATGAGGCAAAGCGGGCTCGGCCGGGTGATCAACGGGCTTACGGTGCTCGCTGTCGTGTTGTGGCTGGTGCCAGTGGTGTGGGTCGCGCTCACCTCGATCAAGCCGGCCAACGTCATCAACTCGCCGACGCCGACGTTCTTCTCGTTCACGCCGACCTGGGCCCATTACCTCGAGGTGTTCGAGCGCTTTCAGTTCGACCGCGCGATCGCCAACAGCCTCATCGCGGTCGGCGTTTCGACCTTCATCGTGATCGTCCTCGCGCTGCCGGCGGCCTACGCCTGCGCGCGCATGGGCCTGTTGAGCGGCGACGGCTGGGCGCTGTTCATCCTGTCGCTGCGCTTCATGCCCGGCGTCGTGGTGGTGCTGCCCTACTTCCTGATGGCCAACTACTTCGACCTCATCGACAGCCAGCTCGTCCTGATCATCGTGTACGTCGCCTTCGGCCTTCCCTTCGCGGTCTGGCTCTTACGCGGGTTCCTGCTCGACCTGCCGCGCGAGGTCGAGGAGGCGGCGCGCCTCGACGGGCTCGGGTGGCTGCAGATCATCTTCCGCATCATCCTGCCGATGTCGCGCTCGGGCGTCGCGGTGACCGCCATCTTCACGTTCGTGTTTAGCTGGAACGAGTACCTGTTTGCGCTGTTCCTGACCTACGACAAGGCCACCACCATCCCGATCGCGCTGCAGAAGACGATCGACCTCTACAATGTGCTCTGGGGCTCGCTCAGCGCCGGCGCGGTGATCCAACTCCTGCCGATGATTGTCGTGGTGTTCCTGCTCCAGCATCACATCGCGCGGGGCCTCGCGCTCGGCGCGGTGAAGTAGCACCCGCACGACCTGCGTGCGGGTGCGTTGGCGCGATGAGCGCGCGAGCGACACCGCCGAGGCCACCTAACGCGCTGCTCGATCAGGCGCTGGCCGCCGCCGCCGCCCACCACCGGGCCGGGCGCGTGCCGCTCGCCCGGGCGCTGTACGAGGAGATCCTGCGCGCCGCGCCGGATCAGGCCGACGCGCTCCATCTCTACGGCGTGCTGAAGGCCCAGAGCGGCGATGCGGCCGGCGCCGTCGCGCTGCTCGCGCGGGCGGTGAAGAGGGCGCCGCGTCGGGCCGCGTTTCATGCCGATCTCG
>VGEJ01000203.1 GCA_016869335.1 Alphaproteobacteria bacterium
GACCCCACTCAAGCTCTATCGCGGCGGGGTGCGGCAGAAGGACGTGATGCGTCATCTGGCGCGCAACAGCCGCGCTCCGGGCGTGGTGCTCGCCGACATCGCGGCCATGGTCCGCGCCTGCCGCGAGGCCGGAGAGGCGCTCAGCCTGTTGCTCGGCCGCCATGGCAGACCGGCCGTCGAGGCGGCGATAGACGAGGTGATCGGCTACACCAGTCGGCGCGTCGCGGCTCACTTGGCGCGGCTACCGGCCGGGCGCTTCGCCGCCGAAGCGCAGGTGCCCGTGGCACACGAGCCGCCGCTCACCGTGCGGCTCGCGCTGACCAACGGCAACGCCGGGGTCGTGTTCGATTTCGCCGGCACGAGTGCGGCCGTGGCCGCACCGTTCAACGCGACGCCCGAGGCGACAGCGGCCTTCGCCGCGCTGCCGCTGCTCGCGCCGCTGCTCGATGAGCTCGCGATCAACGATGGGCTGCTCGAGCCGTTCACTATCGAGGCCCCGGAGGGAACCCTTGTCCACCCGCGGTTCCCGAGCGCGACTGGGCTCTCGGCCCACACTACCGGGCACGCTATCGCCCATGCCGTCAGCGCCGCGATGCGTGCGGCCGGTGCCACGCCCGACCTCTGCCCGCGGCTCGATGGGCCGGGCGCCGTGGCAGCGCTCTACCCGCCGATCGGCACCGTCGCCGAGATGACGGCGCGCGATCTGGCGCCAGGGTTCCCGCGAGCCGCCGATGGCTTCGGCCCTCCGGCGTTGTGGGGCAGCCGCCAGCTGGTGTCGGCGGAGGCGCTCGAGGGCAGCGATCGGCTCCGGATCATCGCCCGAGAGCGCAGGGCGGGTGGTGGCATGGCCGTGAGGGTGCGCATCCTCGAGCGCGCGCGCGAGGCCAACTGGCTCGTCCCCTCGAGCGGTCCCGGTGGCATCCTGAGGCGCGGCGCGGCGGGCGAAACGCAGGCACTCCTCGCCACGGGCTTGGCGTTGGCGCCCGGCGATGAGCTCGAGTTCACCTACTCCGGTGGCGGGGAGGGACCCGATGGCGAAGCGTGACGTCATCTTGGCGCAGATGGTGGGCGGCTCGCTCGATTCCATCGCCCGCGAGATGAGCGCTGCCGTGACCCGCACCGCGCGCTCGCCGATCTTCAACGAGGCGCATGACTTCACCACGGCAATGTTCGACCTGGTGGGTCTCAAGGCGCGGCTCGTGGCTCAGGCGCCGGGCTGCACGGTGCACCTCTACGGCATCATCTCGGCGGTCGAGGCCGCGGTCGAGGCGTTCAAGTACGATCTCCACCCTGGCGATGTGATCCTGGCGAGCGACCCCTACGACGGCGGCACCCACATCCCCGACCAGGTGATCCTCACCCCGGTGTTCCACGATCGCAAGCCCGTGCTCATACCGGCCGTGCGCGCCCATATGGGCGACGTCGGGGGGCCGGTCGCCGGTGGCTACAACCCGCGCGCCCGCGACACCTGGCAGGACGGCATGGTCGTGCCCCCGCTCAAGATCTACGAGCGCGGCGAGAAGCGGCGCGATGTGTTCGACATGGTGATCGCCAACAACCGCCTGGCGCACTGGATCGAGGGCGACTTCGACGCCATGGTCGGCGCCTGCCGCCTCGCCGCGGCGCGCTGCCAAGCTCTGCTCGAGCGCTATGGCGCCGGCACTGTGCGCGAGGCGGTGGCGGCCAACCTCGACTACACGGAGCGGCGGGTGCGGGCGGAGATCGCAAGCTGGCGACCCGGCCGCTTCTCGGCCATAACCCACGTCGATCACGACTACCAGGGCGGCCACGACATCCCGATCCGCTGCACCGCGATCGTCGAGGGCTCGAGCCTCACGCTCGACTTCACCGGTTCGGCGCTGCAGGTGACGGGCTTCGTCAACAGCCCGCTCGCCAACACGCTCTCCTTCGTGTTCATCGCCATCACGAGCTGCTGCGAGGAGGACATCCCGATCAATGAGGGCTACATCCGGCCGCTCCGCGTGATCGCGCCCGAGGGCACCATCGTCAATCCGCTGCCGCCGGCTCCGGTCGGCAACTGCACGTGCATCCCGGGCGCCGAGATCGCCGAGGTGGCGCTCCTGGCGCTGGCTCAGAGCGCACCGAAGCGGGTGGGCGTCAATTGTCACAAGCTGCCGCTCGCCTACACGGACGGGCGCTACCCGGACGGGCGGCCGTGGGTGAACCTCAACTTTTTCGGCTACACCGGCGGCGCCGGCGCGGCCTACGGCACCGACGGCTGGGGTCTCTACCCGCCGCTGATGACTGGCGTGATCCTGCCCTCGATCGAGATGAACGAGCTGCAGTATCCGACCCGCATTCGCAAGCACGAGTACATCGCCGACTACACCGGTCCGGGGCGTTGGCGCGGCGCACCGGGGCTCGATACCGAGATCCAGCACCTCACCGAGAGCCGCACCAATGTGATGATGGCGGGCGTGCGCAACCCGAGCCGCGGCTACTGCGGCGCGGGCGACGGCGCGGTCAACCGGGTCGTCATGCGCGCGGGCGCGGACGTGGCGCACGAGGTGCCCGAGACCGAGTTCCACATGACGCTGCCGCCCGGCGGCATCATCCACACCTGGCGCGGCGGCGGCGGCGGCTGGGGCGATCCGCTCGATCGCCCGGCCGGGGAGGTGCTGGCGGACGTCGAGGACGAGTATGTCACCCCTGCCGGGGCGCTCTGCGACTATGGCGTGGTGCTCGCGGCCGATGGCCGCTCGGTCGACACGGCCGCGACCGACGCCGAACGCGCCCGCCGCCGCGCGGGTTCCGGCGCCGCTCGATCCTAATACTCCCGCCCGGGGATCAATGGATGGGACTGATCCTGATAGGGGAGTCTGTCGCAACTAGAACGAAGCCGAAACTCCACAGCTGATAGGCCGCTATCGCCGGGCCTTGAGGCCATACCGTTAGCGTTGTGTCCGAGACATCTTTGACGATCGCGCGTAGGCGCGCGGTCCCGGACCCGTCGTCGGCCCGAAGGTTCGAACCGCGCACGAATCCCGATATCGGGCCGGCTGTCGTCTCTATGGTCACAAAGGCCTCGTCGGGGAAAGCGCCCGCATCCGATTCGCACGGAATCCAGATCTCTTGACCGGGCACGAAACGTGTCACGCGAGTGGGCATGTTTTTCCTCGTGTTCAGCACGTATAACAGAACCTGTGCGCACACGCATTGACGCCAGTCAACATGAGAGCGAATTCGGTGTCGACCGAGGACGGGAGAACGGCAATGAGCGAGAGCGTGGCTTGGCTCCTTGAACTCACGATCAAGCCGGGGCAGCGGAGCGCCTTCGAGGTGGTCATGCGCGACATGATCGCCTCGGCGCGGGCCGAGCCCGGCACGCTGAACTACGAGTGGTGGATCGCCGAGGACGGCGCCTCGTGCCAGGTCTATGAGCGCTACCGCGACCCGGCCGCGGTGCTGAGCCATCTCGGCGCCTTCCACACCAAGTTCGCCGAGCGCTTTCTGCCGCTGATCACGGCGACGCGCTTCGTCGTCTACGGCGCGAAGGCCCCGGAGGTCAGGGATGCCCTGGCGGGGTTCGCGCCGCTGCACCTGGCACGGCTCGACGGCTTCAGCCGGTAGGACCTCGGGGGACAACGAGGGTCCGCGTCCTCGACGAGGCCGCAACGAGAGAAGCGGTCAAAGAGCGCGGCCGAAGCGCTGCACGGCCCGCGCGGGCTGCCGCTCATGCCCTTCGTCCACCGCGGCATGAACACACCCCTGTTCTACAGGGGCGGTTCTATAAAACTACAATATATTACAAATTCATATTAAATAATACACCATACTCCCTATTGTTCTATGTCCGCCGATGAATGATCTCTCCTCATTGTACTTATGGACAACAGAGCGCCTGACAACTCTGTAGATAGTTGATCGAACCCCCAATAACCCTCACCGTTAGAATCGTAGAATTTTCGAGCGATCAGATTCATTGTATCTCGGTCAGTATCCTTCGAAACGTCCACCGCGACGAGAAACGCAGTTCCGACGTGGTGGATTATGGAAACACCCTTTGCTTCCCACCCTGGCAGCTCCGTCTCGGCATGGCGCACCGCAGCGTCTCGTATCGCGAGGCGCGCGCGCCCTACAAAGGGTTCATAAAGCTCGAACATCGCCTCTTCCATTGCGCTCTCACTCCGGGGATCGGTCGGCGCTTCGACCTTGGCGACTCCGCCGCCCTCCCCCTCCTGGTCACAACCCGTCGGGATCAGCATCGTGCCGACAATCGTCAAGAGGACACCGATGCGAGCGCCGGCGCTTCGCGCCATTCCCCGCCTCCGTTGTATGCAAGCAGCGGTCTCGCATGCCGCAGTCTAGCCGCTTACAGGATTAGCGCATCGCGGGTCAGCCTGCCACTGCGGAGGTCCGGCCAAAGTGGTGCGCGAAGGCACGGGTCGCCAGCGGAACCACCGGCTCCCGGCCGCCTGAGGAGTATTCGCGCCAGCGGGGACGTGCCGATCCAGCTGCGGGCTCTGGATGCTACCTAGCCAGCGCCTTTGCATCCGCATGGCGCCGGAAGTGATAGCGTAAACGGTTGACATAGCTAGAGAAAGAGTGGCGCGCCCGGCAGGATTCGAACCCACGACCCCCAGATTCGTAGTCTGGAAAATCGGCTTTCCGGCGTATTCCGTTGTTTTCCGTATCGTCGCCTAGACCGTTGTAATACAACGATCTTCCTGTCAAGGGCGTTCCTTGCCGTTCCGCCGCGTTCCTTGTACGGTGGTAGCCCGGTGGTAGCCCGCGCTCTTGGGCCACCACCGAATTAGACATGGAGGGGCATCGTGAAAGGCAGGATCACAGCGGCGACGATCCGGGCGCTACGCCAGCGCGTGGCGGCGAGCGGCAAGGCGGAGACTTTATACGATGGCGCGGTGGCGGGGTTCGCGGTGCGCGCCAGGGCGGGCGGTAGCGCGACCTATGCCGTCGTCTACCGCGCGCCTCCGGGCGGGCGGCGGGCACCGAAGCGGTTCTTCAACATCGGTGACGTGGCGCTGTTCACGGTTCCGGTGGCACGCGACAAGGCGCGGGACGTGCTGGCGGCGGTTCGTGGCGGCGTCGATCCCGCTGGCGAGCGCGCCGCCGGCAGGAAGGCCGTGACGATGAACGAGTTGTTGGACTCCTACACCAAGATCGGCTTGCCAAGGCTCAAGCCCTCGACGCAATCCGAGGTACTGCGGCACATCGAACGTGACATGCGACCGAAGCTTGGTCGCGTGGCCATCAAGGAAATAGATCGAGCGGCCGTTGCCAAATGGCACCGCGGTATGACCTCTCCGTATTCTGCCAATCGCGCGCTGGCTTATTTGTCGTCGATCCTGAGCTTCGCCGTGCGGGAGG
>VGEJ01000204.1 GCA_016869335.1 Alphaproteobacteria bacterium
CCGCCAGTACATCGTGGATACGCGGCCGCTGCTGGAGGAGATCGGCGTTCGGGTGCCCGATAACCGGCTGAACCGCCGCTTTCTCTGATGGGACGCGGCGCCGGCTCGCTGCTCATCGATGTCATCCGGCCGGCGCCGGGGGTGGCGCTGATCCACACCGCTTCGCCCGTGCACGATGAGTATTTCTTCATCGCCACGGGGGAGCATTCGCTCGCGATCACGGTGCGGGACTCGGGGGCGAAGTCGCTTCCGGAGCCGCGCGTGCACGTGCTGCACAAGCCATACGACTGGGATATGACGCCGGCATCCGATCCGCCGAGCGCGGTTGACGACCAGGACCTGCTGATGAAGGTCTGGCAGTTGCTCGGATCGGACTGAACGCGGCGGTCATCGGACAGGAAACGGGGAGAGCTCGAGAAATCATGAACCTGAATGCGATAGGCACCGTGCTCGTGGATACCGAAGTCGTGGTGGATCCCGCGCGCCTCGCGCTGCTGGCGAAGGCGCTGGGGACCGACAGCGCGGCGGAAACCGCGCTGCGCGTCCCGTTCTTCGGTCCGACCGCGGCCGGGAAGGATTCCGTCGTCAAGCCGCTGGGCATGGATCTGCGTCGCGCCCTGCAGGGCGGTCAGTCCTACGAGTGGCACCGCGCCTTTGTCCCTGGCGAAACCATTCGCCTGACCGTGCGCGTCGAGGACATCATCGACAAGGGCTCGATGCATCTGGCGACGGTGCTGTCCGAGTATCGCGACAGTGGCGGCAAGCTCGTCCAGTGCCAGCGCACGGTGTTTGTCGAGCGCCGCGAGACCGCCCAGGGAGAGAACGGATGAGCCGACTGCGTATCGAGCCGACCAAGTCCAATCCCATCACCCGCGATGAAGTAGCCGCCTACGGCGACGCGGTCGGCGATCACAACCCGGTGCATTTCGATCCCGCTTTCGCCAAGGCAATGGGCCTTGCCGACACCGTCGTTCATGGCCCGCTGACGACGGCCATCATCGTCGATCGGCTGATCGCCCAGTTTGGCGCGGACAACATCCTCAACCTTGACGTGCGCCTGCGCGGCCCGGTGTTTCCGGGGGATCAGCTCTCGATGACGCCGATCGACTATGGCGAGCAGGATCGCGGTGTCGAGGTTCACAACCAGCGTGGCGAGCGGATCGCCACGGTCACCACGATCCTGAAGGGAGACGCGGACGGATGAGCACCAAGTACCTGTTGGTGGAGGATGAGGACGGGATTCGCGTGGTAACGCTGAACCGTCCCGAACGGCTGAACGCCTGGAACGCGGCCATGCGCGCCGAGATGCGGGATGTCATCGAGGACACGGCAGCCGCGACCGGCATCCGCGCGGTGATCCTCACCGGCGCGGGGCGCGGCTTTTCCGCCGGCGAGGACGTCTCCGAAATGGGCGACCTGACCAGGATGGGAACGCGCGGCTTTCGTGCCGTGGCCCGGGGAATCCACTCGGTGTTCGATCTGATCGAGGCGCTCGAGGTACCCGTGATTGCCGCCGTCAACGGCGTCGCGGCCGGCGGCGGCTTTGAACTCGCGCTGTCGTGTGACTTCCGGGTGATCGCGCAGAACGGCCGGTTCGTCATGCCCGAGGCCAAGGTCGGCCTGATACCCGGAAGCGGCGGCTGCTCGCGCCTGGTTCACTACGTCGGTCTCGGGCGTGCGAAGGAAATGGTGATGCTCGCGAGGAGCATCGGCCCGGAGGAGGCGAAATCGCTCGGCCTGGTCACCGAGGTCACGGCCGAAGGCGGAGCGGTGGAAGGCGCGAAGCGCCTGGCACGGGAGATGGACTCGTTCGCGCCGCTCTCGCTGGGCATGGCGAAGTTCGTGCTCAACACCTGCACCGACGTGGATCACGAAACCGGGCGCCGGCTCGAGCGGCTCGGCCAGAGCGTCCTGAAGTCGACGCAGGACCATGCGGAAGGCGCGCGCGCCTTCGTCGAAAAACGCAAACCCAACTGGCAGGCACGATGACGAACGCATCTGTCGCGACACCGAGGGACAACGCGCTCTACCGTTTCATTCTTGATCCCGCCGAGGCGGAGCCGGGTCGCGTCGCGCTCATCGACGCGGTATCGGGAGCGACGACAACCCGCGCCCAGCTCGCCGATAGCGTTGCCAAGGCAGCCGGCGCGCTGCGCGCGCTGGGCATCCAGGCTGAGCAGCGGGTCATGATGGTCATGGCGGACCGCCCCGCGTTTCTCGAGGTGTTCTGGGGCGCCATCACGATCGGGGCGGTTCCGGTTCCGGTGTCGACTATGCTGGGGCCGAAGGATTACGCCTTCCTGCTTCGCGATTCCCGTGCCCGCGCGGTCGTCGTCAGCGATTTGTTCGCGGCCAATGTGCTGCCGGCGACCGAGAACCAGCCATTCCTCGAGCACGTGCTGGTGGAGGGAAAGCCCGTCGAGAACACCATCGACTACGCCGGCGCTCGCGACGCCGCCAGGGCCGGGAGCCTGTACCCCTCGGATGCCGAGGATGTCGCGTTCTGGCTCTATACTTCGGGAACGACCGGATTTCCGAAGGGCGCCATTCACCGCCATGGCGACATGGCGTTCCTTGCCGACCGCTACGCCCGCGACATCATGCGGGTCGATCGCAACGACCGAATGTACGCGGTGCCGAAGCTGTTTTTCGCCTATGGACTCGGGGTCAGCTACTTCGCCCTGGGCAATGGCGCCTGCCACATCCTGTTCGACGGCAGGCCGACCGTCGAAGCTGTGCTGGATCACGTTCGAGTGCACAAGCCCACCCTGTTCTGGGGGGTGCCGACGTTCCTCTCGCTGCTGCTGGGAAGCGATGCGCCCGCCGACGCGTTCGCGAGCGTGCGCGTCGCGGTCACCGGCGGCGAGACGCTTCCCGACGAACTGCGCCGGCGCTGCAAGGAGCGGTTCGGCCTGGTCGCGCTCGACTCGATCGGTTCCACCGAGGCCGCGCATATCTACATCTGCAACAGGCTGGATCGCCAGCACCCGGGGTCCACCGGCTGGCCGGTCGAGGGATTCGAGGTCGAGCTGCGCGATCCCTCCGGCGCGCTGGTTGCCGATGGCGAGCCGGGCGAGCTGTACCTTGCTGGCGACTCGATCACCACCGGTTACTGGCGGCGTACCGAGCGCAATCGCAAGGCGTTCCAGGGCCGCTTCTTCGCGACCGGCGACACGTTCATTCGAAACGCCGATGGCTCGTATAGCTACCTGGGCCGGGGCGACGACATGATCAAGGCGAGCGGGCTATGGGTTTCTCCCGCGGAAGTGGAAGCCTGCATCGTGGAGTTGCCGGAGGTCGCGCTGGCCGCGGTCGTGGGCGCGAAGGCAGACGATGGCCTGGACAAGCCCAAAGCTTTCATCGTGCTCCAGCGCGGCGTCACCGGCGACGACGCGCTGACGGCGCGGATCCAGGAACATGTGAAGAAGCGCCTCGCGCCCTACAAGTATCCGCGCTGGGTTGAATACGTCAGTGAACTGCCGCTCACCCCGACCGGCAAGGTCAAGCGATACCTTCTGCGCGATCGCGCCGGGCAGGCCGGGTAGTCTAGCGATGGATCCGGTCCTGGATGCAAAGCCGCCGCGGCGCCGCCCCGGCCGGCCGAGGCAGGACCAGCCGACCCGGGCCTACCTCGCTCGCCAGGAGGAAATCATCGATGTCGCGATCTCGGTCTTCCGCGAGCGCGGCTACGACAGCGGCACGCTCGAGGATGTCGCCGCGACGCTCGGTAACACCCGGGCGAACCTGTATCACTACGTGCCCTCGAAGGCCCACCTGCTGTACCTGATTTTCGACCGCGCCATCACGACGGCGCTCGGCACCCTGGAGGCGATCAGGAGCGTTGCGGACCCGGAGCGCCGGCTGCGGATGCTCATCGAGCAGCAGGTAAGGATCATCGCGGCGAACCAGGAGATGTTCCTCGTCTTCTTCGGCGACCGGCCGGCACTCGAGGCGCGCTACGAGTCCGAGATCGTGGCGAAGGAACGCCGCTACCTGAAGATCCTGATCGAGGCGATCAAGGACGCGGGCGCGGCCGGGGTCATCCCCGCTACCGATCCGCGCCTGGCGGCGCAGGCCATCCTCGGCATGACCACCTGGATCCACAAATGGTATGCGCCGCAGCGTGATGATCCCGAGGCGTTTGCCGCCGTGTGTGTCGACCTGCTCCTGCGCAAGCGCAGGTCGCCTGCGAAGATCGCAGCCGGCAGGAAGCGCTAGCGGGGCGGTTGCGGACCGAAAACCGTAGGATGCGAGCCAAGGCCAAGCAGCGCCGGAAGCACCATGCTGACGATGCGGTCTACGCCCGAACGTTGCCGTCGCTTCTATGGCGGGCAACGCGCGTTCGTCGATGTCGAGATCCCGCAGAGCGGGCGGGCACGACAAGCCATGGTGAATCGAGGAGAACGACCTGAAAACGACCCTGCAAGCCGGCACGACCCATGTCGAGACAATCGGCATCAACAAGGAACGCACGATCGCCTTCATGGGCGACGACCTTCGAGTCTACGCGACGCCGAGCATGTGCCTGGACATCGAGCACTGCTGCCGCAATCTGCTCCTCGCGCATCACGATGCCGGGGAGGACTCAGTGGGGGCGCGGGTCGAGATTGATCACCTGGGCCCGACGCTGATCGGGCAGACCGTGACGGTGACGGCGAAAGTGGCGGAACTCGCGCTTCCGCGCGTCGTGTTCGAGGTCGAGGTGCGCGATGACATCGATCTCGTCGGCAAGTCGAAGCATGTCCGATTCGTCGTCGACATGGCGAAGCAGGGCGAGCGCCTCAGGAAGAAGGCCGCGAAAGTGCAGGCCGCGAAAGGCTAGAGCCGTGCTTCTCCGCTAGCGGCGCTTCCCGATCCAGCGGATTTGGCGCTGGTACGCGGGGGATCGGCCGGCGGCGTCGCTCGCCGCCATCGCGGCAAGGCGCGCTTCCTTTTGCGGCGTTGTCTCGGGGATCGCGTCGAGCGCGTCCTTGAGCATCGGCTCGTAGTCGGCGCCGACCGGGCAAACGTCCACGCAGCGCCGGCAGCCGGTCACCACGCCGGCACCGCGCAGGATGCTCTGCCACAGATTGAAGCTGTCCTCGGAGCGCAGCATCGCTTTCTGTTGCTTCACATCGGGCTCGTCTATGACGCGGCCGAGGTAGTCCGTGAGCTGCGCGAAGCCGTGCGGCGAGCGGTACCGGTCGCAGGCATCCCAGTCGCGCTCCCAATGTCCGATGACATCCCCCGGGCAGGACTTCAGGCAGCGCCCGCACTCGGGGCCGAGGCATAGCGCTTCGGCCAAGGGCTTGTCGCACTCCACCTC
>VGEJ01000205.1 GCA_016869335.1 Alphaproteobacteria bacterium
TGATCGGCCGGTGTAACGTAAGCGGCTGCAGGCTCAGCCGAGCTTGGCCCCAAGACGCTGATCGAGCTTCGCGAGGAACTGGTTGGTGGTCAACCACGGCTGCTCGGGCCCGATCAGGATCGCCAAGTCCTTCGTCATCTCGCCCGCCTCCACCGCCTCGACGCACACCCGCTCGAGGGTCTCCGCGAAGCGGATGAGGGGTGGGTTGTCGTCGAGCCGGGCGCGGTGTTTGAGCCCGCCGGTCCAGGCGTAGATCGAGGCGATCGGGTTGGTCGAGGTTTCCTTGCCTTGCTGATACTGCCGGAAGTGGCGGGTGACGGTGCCATGCGCCGCCTCAGCTTCCACGGTCTTGCCGTCTGGCGTCATCAGCACCGAGGTCATCAGGCCGAGCGAGCCAAAACCTTGCGCCACCGTGTCGGACTGCACGTCGCCATCGTAGTTCTTGCACGCCCATACGAACTTGCCGCTCCACTTGAGCGCCGAAGCGACCATGTCGTCGATCAGGCGGTGCTCGTAGACGATGCCTCTGTCCTTGAACCGGCTGGCGAACTCGGCGCTGAACACCTCCTGGAAGAGGTCCTTGAAGCGGCCGTCATAGGCCTTGAGGATGGTGTTCTTGGTCGATAGGTACACCGGCCAGCCGCGTGCCAAGCCGTAGTTCAAGCAGGCGCGCGCGAAGCCGCGGATCGAATCGTCGAGGTTGTACATCGCGAGCGCCACGCCCGGGCCGGGATAGTCGTACACCTCGTGGTGGATCGGCGGGCCGCCATCGGCGGGCGCGAACGTGATCGTCAGCTTGCCCTTGCCTGGCACCACGAAATCGGTGGCGCGATACTGGTCGCCGAACGCATGGCGCCCGATAACGATGGGATCGGTCCAGCCGGGCACCAGGCGGGGCACGTTGCGGCAGACGATGGGCTCGCGGAACACGGTGCCGCCCAGGATGTTGCGGATCGTGCCGTTCGGCGAGCGCCACATCCTCTTGAGCTTGAACTCCTTCACCCGGCTCTCGTCCGGGGTGATGGTGGCGCACTTGACGCCGACGCCGTGCTCGAGAATGGCCTTGGCGGCATCCACGGTGATCTTGTCTTCGGTCTTGTCGCGGCTCTCGAGTCCAAGGTCGAAGTAGCGCAGGTCGAGGTCGACATACGGCAGGATCAGGCGTTCCCTGATGAAGTGCCAGATGATCCGCGTCATCTCGTCGCCGTCGAGCTCGACGACCGGCTTGCCGACCTTGATCTTCGCCATGGGGAACCCCTACAGAGTCTAACCGCCGAACATAGCACCGCAGCCGCCGCGGGCAAGCCTCAGGCCTGTTCGATGTGGGCCGCCGTCCGGGGCGCGGTCGCGGCGCGGAGCGCGGGAATCACCGCCTCGACGCGGTCGACGGTGGCGAACAACCCGGCTGTCGCCGGGCCGGCGAAGCCGGACGCTATCACGTGGCGGATGAGCCCAAGCAGCGGGTCCCAGTAGCCGCCGGCGTTGACGATGAGGATCGCCTTGTCGTGCAGCCCGAGCAGCTTCCAGGTGATGATCTCGAAGGTCTCATCGAGCGTGCCGAGCCCGCCCGGCAGGATGACGAAGGCGTCGGCATGCTGGAACATCTTCTGCTTGCGCTCGTGCATGGTATCGACGAGGTAGAGCCGGGTCAGGCCGCGATGAGCCCGCTCGGTGCGATCAAGATGGCGCGGGATGATGCCGAATACCTCGCCGCCCGCGGCGAGCGCGCCCTCGGCCACCAGCCCCATCAATCCGACGTTACCGCCGCCGAATACGACCCGGATCCGGGCCCCGCCGAGCAACCGGCCGAGCCGGCTTGCCGCTTCCCGGTGGTGGCCCTCGAGGCCGAGCGAGGAACCGCAGTAGACGCAGACGGAGCGCACGTGAGCCATGAGCGCTGATCTCTTGCACGGATATCGTTGAGAAGGTGCGTCCCGATAGCGTCTTTGAGCCGCGGGGTCCACAATCCTGCGGAATTGAGGCGATCGGGGAAACGGTCTTGTTCCCGCCGAACGCATTATCGCCGGCGCCGCTGCACGGTACCCTGCGGTCCAACACGGCAGCCGTCAGCAGCGTCGGCATAGCAACTATCAGCGGAGGAAGACATGAGGATTGCAGCTATCGGTGTGCTATCGGGGTTGGCCCTGTCGGCGAGTACGTTGGTAACCGCCGCCATGGCGGATGTCGACAGCATCAAGCTGCGACGCGCGGTCATGGGGAGCATCGCCACCCACATGGGCGCGCTCGGTCCGGTCGCCAAGGGCGAGGTAGCGATGCACGATGAAGTGCCGTGGCATGCCGGCTCCATCGCTAGGCTGAGCGCGCACGTGGTCTCGCTGTTCCCCGAGGGGACGGGTGAGGGCGACACCGATGCCAAGCCCGAGATCTGGAAGGACTGGGCGAAGTTCGAGGAAGCGGCCGCAAACTTCGAGAAGGCCGCGTCGGCTCTGGCGGACGCGGGTGGGAAGAAGGATCAGGCGGCGCTCGGCGCGGCAATGGGTGAAGTGGGCAAGACCTGCGGCGCGTGCCACGATTTGTTCCGCAAGCCTCAGCAATAGCGTGCGACGGCGCCGGTCCGGGCGCATGCTAGTGTGATGGCGTGCTCCGTGCCGGTGCCGTCGCCCTCGTACTGATCCTCGCCGGTCACGCCGGTCACGCCCAGACTGTGGCCGAGCGCGGCGCTTATCTCTTCCGCGCCGGCGGATGCTTTAGCTGCCACACCGACGTCGCGCACGACGGCGCAGCACTCGCCGGCGGGCGGGCGCTGGCGACGCCGTTCGGCACGTTCTACGCCCCCAACATCACGCCCGATCGCGAAACCGGCATCGGCGCGTGGTCGGCAGCGGACTTCCGGCGCGCGCTGCGCGAAGGCTTGAGCCCAAGCGGCGCCCACTACTATCCGGCTTTTCCCTATCCCTCCTACACGCTGATGAGCGATGAGGACGTTGCGGCGTTGTGGGCCTACCTCACAACCCTGCCGGCAGTTCGCCACGCCAATCGGCCCCACGACCTGACGTTGCCGTTCCGCGTCCGGGCCGCGGTCGGCCTGTGGAAGTTCCTGTTCTTCCGCGCCGGACCGTTCCAGCCCGAATCAGGCGATTCGGACGAGGTCAGCCGCGGTGCCTATCTCGTCCGCGCGTTAGCCCATTGCGGTGAGTGCCATACCCCGCGCAACCTGTTGGGCGGACCCGATGACGACAGGTTTCTCGCTGGCACGCGCGATGGGCCGGACGGACGCTCAGTGCCGAATATCACGCCGCACGCCGACACCGGCATTGGCGGCTGGAGCGAGGGCGACATCGTCCAGCTCCTCAATTCCGGCCTGAAGCCGAACTTCGACAACGTCCAGGGCAGCATGGCCGAATCCGTCAGGCATGGCCTCGCCTACCTCAGCGACGACGATCTCATAGCGATCGCGCGCTACCTCAAGGCTATCCCGCCCATCGACAACCGCATCCGCCGCGGGCCGTGAGTTAGCGCCGCCCGGCATTGCGCGGCCTACCCGCCCGTACTACGGTGCGGATGCAACCCCCAGGGACCAGACGTTTCGTGCGCAACCTGCTCGCCGCCGTCGCTGTTCTTGCCGCTGCCGCGGTGGCGGTCGCGATCTACCTGTCGGTGACCGGCGAGGGTCCCGAGCCGCCCGGCCCGCTGATACCAGAGGCGCAGGACGCGGCGCCAGCACCGCCAGAAGAGCCGGCCAGCGACGAGCCACCGGCGCCGGACGAATCGACGGTGGCCAGCGCGACCGATGGGGCCCATGGCGAGCAGGCGCTAGGGGAAGCGTCCGATGCGGGCGCGCGAACGGAGGCCGAGACGCCGGCGCAGGACGCGGTACCCGACTCCGCGGAAGCACCTCGCGCGGAGGCCGACGGAGCGCCCAGCTTCGACCTCGTTCGCATCAGCCAGGAGGGCGAGGCGGTGATCGCCGGCCGCGCGGCCTCGGGCGCGATCGTGCGTGTGCGCGTCAGTGGAGCAGAGATCGGCCGCGCTCAAGCCGATGCCCGCGGCGAGTGGGTGGTCGTGGCGGATCATCCCCTTGCTCCCGGGCCAGCCGAGATGAACCTTGCGGCGGCCGTGCCCGGCGGCGTCGAGACGGTGTCCGAATCGGTGGTCGTGGTCCACGTCCCGGAACGGGCCGGCCCAACCGCTGCGGTGAGCGCGACCGAGGGTACGGGCGCGCTGGCGGTGCTGGTGCCACGGGAAGGGGAGGGCGTCGCCCGTGTCCTGCAGGCGCCCGCCGCCGGCGAGGGTATTCGCGTCGGCGGTCTGAGCCTCGAGATCATCAGCTACGATGCCGATGGCAACATCGTTCTGGCCGGGAGCGCGCCGGAGGACTCGGTCGTACGCGCTTACGTCGACGGCACGGCGATCGGGAACACCGAGACGCGCAATGGGGCGTGGCGTGTGGTGCCGGCCGAGACGGTCTCGCCTGGCCGCCACGCGCTGCGGCTCGAGCATGTTGACGCCAGCGGCAGGGTCCTGGCCAAGATCGAGATCCCGTTCTCCAGGGCATCGTCCGCCGAGCTCGACCTCGCCTCGGGTCAGGTCGTCGTACAGCCGGGCAACAGCCTGTGGCGCATCGCCCGTCGTGTCTATGGCCGTGGCATCCGCTACACCGTCATCTTCACGGCCAACCGAACTCAGATCGAGGATCCCGACCTGATCTACCCGGGGCAGGTCTTCGCGCTGCCGCCGACTCCGTGACCATGCCCCCGGTCGGGGCTCCCTGCGCCCGGTGACAAACCCGCTTCGACGCCCTAGCTAGTACCCCTGGCCGTGTCCGAAAACCTGCCGCCGGGCAAGCGCAAGCACCGCACCCATCTCGGGACTCTGGGCTCGCTACTCCCGTTCCTTTGGCCGCGGGCCCGCCACGATCTCAAGTTCCGCGTCGTGCTCGCGCTGAGCTTCATCGGCGCCGCCAAGGCCGCCAACGTGTATGTGCCGTTCCTCTACAAAGGTGCGGTCGATGTTCTGAGCGGCGAGGCAGCGCTGATCGCGGTGCCGGTCATGCTCATCGTCGCCTATGGCGTGGCGCGCGTGTTGGCCCAGGCGTTCGGCGAGCTGCGCGACGCGGTGTTCGCAAAGGTCGGCCAGCACGCGATCCGCTCGGTCGCGCTGCGTACGTTCAACCATCTGCATCGCCTGTCGCTTCGTTTCCATGTCGAGCGCCAGACGGGCGGGCTGTCACGCGTCATCGAGCGCGGTACGAACGGCATCGACTTCCTGCTCACGTTCATGCTGTTCAACATCCTGCCCACGTTGCTCG
>VGEJ01000206.1 GCA_016869335.1 Alphaproteobacteria bacterium
TCAAGGTTTCCGAGCCGCCGCCCACGCCGCCGAATGCCAGATCGGAGTCCTGAACGGACTTCCCGAGGGTTCCGTTGGCCTCAAGGGTCGGCCGATAACCTGACAGCGCCTGCGGCACGCCCTCATCCGTCGCCCGCAGTCGGGCCCTTTCGGCGACGAGCGTCGGGTTGCTCGTGTAGGCGGCAGCGAGTGCGTCCGCCAGCGTCTCGGCCGCCACATCAAGGCCCGGCACCAGCGGGATCGCCGCCGCGAACACTGGCAAAGCCCACTGGATCAGTGCAGCGCGCATCCCGCGCCGCGCCAGCCTCAAAACACGAACTCCGGTTCCGGCTCGAACCCCGCAAGCAGCGGCGTCGCACAGTCGGCCATGTCGTGCCGCTCCACCAGTTCACCCGCGCGCCGCACGCACATCAATCGCGCCACCGCGCCCTGGCGCACCACCGCCGCCAGCCGCCCGCCCTCGGAAAGCTGGGCCACCAGCGCATCCGGTACCCGCGTGACCGCCCCTTCGATGACGATCGCCTGATAGGGCCCCTGTTGCGGATAGCCCGCACGATGGAGTCCACCGACGATCGCCGCGTTGACGACATCGAGATGCCTGAGATTAGCCTCCGCCTGCCGGCGCAGCGCCGCGTCCTCTTCGAGGCCGACGACGGTGCCTGCGAGTCGCGCGAGGACAGCGGTCGAATAGCCACTGGCGCAGCCCACGTCGAGCACGAGGCCACCCGGCACGACGTCGGCGGCCTGGAGCAGCTTGCCAAAGACCAGCGGTTCCATCAGGTAGCGCCCCGGTGCGATCGGCAGATCCTCGTCGACGTACGCCACGCCCCGTTTGGCCGCCGCGACGAAGAGCTCGCGGGGCACAGCTCCGATTGCCTCCAGCACACGCTCGTCCCGGACCCCATTCGGTTGCAGCTGGCTCAGGACCATGCCGCGGCGGGCGTCTGCGTAACTGGGCATGTTCACCAATATCGCATCGCTGGTGGGTCTGCGGCCTTATAGGACGGCCGGCCGGCCGGGGCAACATCGCGCACCGTCGCGGCCCCGGGGTTTGCTTGACCGGGCGGTGGTGGCCACCTATACAGCCACGAGCCGGCCAGGTGGCGGAGTGGCTACGCAGCGGACTGCAAATCCGTGTACACCGGTTCGAATCCGGTCCTGGCCTCCACCCCGCGGCGGCGCCACCCGCCCGCATCGGTGAGCGCCACGGGCGGCGGGAGCAACGGTCAATGCCGCGGCGACTTTCTGGACCGGCGCGCTGTGCAGGCGAGAGGAACCGCATGAGGGCGACCGCCGGGCCGCACCAGCTTTCGCGCGCTAGCCTGGCCCTGCTCGTCGGGCTCTCGCTGGTCTGGGGTCTCAACTGGCCGGTGATGAAGACCGTCTTGATCGACGTGCCGCCCCTCACCTTCCGGGCCCTATGTACGATCGCGGGGGGATTGGGCCTCCTCGGCCTGGCGTGGGCCGGCGGCTTCTCGATCCGGGTCCCGCGGCGCGAATGGCGCGCGGTCGCGCTCGGCACCCTGTTCAACATCATCGGTTGGAATGTGGCGATCATCTACGGATTGAGCCTGATCGACTCGAGCCGCGCGGTGATCATCGCCTACACCATGCCGTTGTGGGGCACGCTGTTCGGCGCCATCATGCTTGGCGAGCGCGTCACCAGCGTCCGGCTCGCCGGGTTGGTGGCAGGCATGGCGGGGATGGCGGTGCTGCTCGGCGGTGACTTGGCCGCCGTTCGCGCCGCGCCCTGGGGAGCGCTCTTGGCCGCACTTGCGGCACTCTGCTGGGCGCTCGGCACGGTGCTGATCAAGCGTGCACGGCTGACGACGCCCATCGTCGTCACGACCGCTTGGCAGCTACTCGTCGGCGCCGTCCCGATCACGGTGGCGGCGCTGGCGCTTGAGCCGAATCTGTGGCGGCCGGTCGGATTCTGGCCGGCGGCGGGTGTCGTCTACAATATGGCTCTTGCGTTCACGTTCTGCTACTGGGCGTGGTTCCGTCTCGTCGCCGTACTGCCGGTCGCGGTGGTCGGTATGAGCACGCTCGCTATCCCGGTCATCGGCGTCTTCTCGAGCGCGGTATTGTTGGGCGAGCCGGCCGGGCTTCAGGAGATCGGCGCGCTGGTCCTGGTCGTCATCGCGCTGGCCGCGGTGCTCATGCCGGCCGCACCGGCTCCCGGCGTGTCGCGCCCTGAGGTCGTGACTCGCTCCTGAAGCGACTGGCAGGTCCAGACGCTGACCTGGTCATTCCACACCCGCCGTGAGAACGTGTGGTCCGCCCCTGGCAAGGCACGATGGACGAAGAAGCGACCGCGCCGCAGCCGCCGCCAGCGCCGCGACCGCCCGGCCGCGTCGAGGAACTCCTGGGCGGTGAGGTCGCTGCCGCTCGTTATCAAGAGGACCTGGCCGGAGAAGCGCTCCAGCGCCTCGGCCAGCCGGTGCGGGAAGGTGAAGTCGCCGTACCAGGTCTCGCCGGCGCGCCATCTGACTCGCCGGAACGCGAGCGAGAAGAACACATCTCAGTGCGTAACCACGGGAATGTGGAGCCGCAATTCACCGAAGTCGATCGACTCGACAGGGTCGTAGTGGCGCAGGATCCGGCCGCCGGGCGGCAGCGCGCTCACGCGGGCCATCAGCACTCGGGCACCGATCGTTTCAATCACCTCGTTAGAATAGGGACAGACTTCCAGCACCTCGGTCTTCTCTGGGGGCTTGTCGCCGTAGCCGTACTTGCCTCGGTGAGGGTATATTTTCTCGCCGCCGCCATAGATCAGATTGATCACAGACCACGAGCCGTCGTGATACTTGAGCGGGTGCGTGCCGAACTGAAACCGCTTCGCGATCGCGAGATCATGCTGCAGCTTCGCGGGATCGAAGCGGAGCGCGGTCTCGATGCCGAGCATGTCACCACTTGCGGCGCAAGACTGGACGCCAAGCGGGACTCTAGCCGTTTCCACCCGTGGGAAGAGAATGCCGAAGTCACGTTGCCGGCACTTTGTGATCGCCCACAGACTAGCATGGGGGCGGCCGTTCTGGTAAGAAACCCGCCCGACACGAGCGGGTTCCGCGTCTCGGCGGCGAGAACAGTACAAGGCAATGATCCCCGGTAGCTCAGTCGGTAGAGCAGGCGGCTGTTAACCGCCGGGTCGCTGGTTCGAGTCCGGCCCGGGGAGCCAATTCTCGGAAAGGCGGCCGGAACCACCCCCGGCCGCCTTTCTCCGTTTCTCCACCGCCGCCGTTTCCGCCAGGAAATCAAAGGGTTGGCGGAAGGTAGCGACCACCGCGCCGTCCTCCCAGGCGCAGTTCGATAGTACGAAGTTGAGCAGGCGCCGTTTCTGGCGCGGCTCCTGCCGCTCGAACAGCCTTTGCGCATCGCGCGCGAGTTCGAGAATCCGGACGCCCGCGTCCATGTAGGACCTGTCCGCGTCCTGGTGGCGGTCGATCTCGCGCTGGCAGCGTCCCTGCTCGGCGCGCCACTCGGCCGACATCCTGTCGAAGAACGAGGTATCCACGCGCCCGTCGAGCTTGTCCACGTACATCGCGTCGAGGCGCTTCTGGAGGCGCTCGCATTCGGTCCGCAGTCGCGCGACAGCTTCCTCCTGCTCACGCCGCTTGTCGGCGTGGCTGGCGTTGAGAGCCTCCCGCACCCAGGCCAGCGCCTCGTCGTCGAAGCGTAGCCGCCCGAGCAGGTCGTTGAACTGGACCTCCAACGCCTCCTCGCGGACGTACTTGCGGCGGCAGGAGGCCGGGTTGCCCTGGCACTTATCGGCGTAGCCCGTGCAATGGTAATAGACGTAGCGCTGCTTCTTGATCTCGCCGACAACCGAGCAACCGCATCTGGCGCAGGCGATAAGCCCGGAAAAGGCGAAGTCGTGCGTCATACGGCGATGCTTCTTGGCGTAGCGACCGTCCAACTCGCCCTGCACCCGATCCCATAATTCCGCCGGGACCAGCGGCGCGTGCCGGCCCTGGATCAGCTTGCCGTTCCACTCGAACCACCCCGAGTAGAGCCGGTTGCGTAGGATCGAATGCACCGTGCTTACCGGCACTTTGGCGCGGCTCTTGCGGTGGACGAGGCCGGCGTCCCCCGCCATCCGGGCCGCTTCCCTCAGCGAGTACTGACCCGTCGCGTACCATTCGAACAGCTTGGAGACGATGGGCGAGAGGGAGGGATCGGTAGCGATGATCTTCTTGCCGTCCGGACCGGTGACATTGCGGTAGCCAAGCGGCCCACGGTCGGCCAGATGCCCTGCTCGGCTGTCTCTTGCATCCCCTTGCGGGCCTCCTCGGACAGGTTGTCGATGTAGTTCTTCGCCATCAGCACCTTGATGCCGTGCATGAACTTTTCCGAGGAGCGCGACTCGCGCGACAGCACGACGCCTTCCTTGGGGAAATGGATCTCGACCTCAAGCTCGTCCACCGTCACCCAGTCCTTGAGGTTGCGGTAGAGCCGGTCGGTCTTCTCGACCAGCATCACGCGCACCGCCGGATGGGCCTTGAGGTAGGCGACCATCTCGCCGAAGGCGGCGCGGCCGGTCTGCTTGGCGGTCTCCACGTCCACGTATTCCTGCGCCACCGCGAAGCCCTGCGCCGAGGCGTATTCCTTCAGCAGCTTCAACTGCGCCGGGATCGAGAAGCCTTCCTTCTCCTGCTCCTTGGAGGAGACGTGGGCGTAGATCACCGCCTTGCGGGCGGGATCGACGGCGGTTGCGGACTTCGATGTCTTGGCCATGATGGTTCGAGAAAACTGGACATAATCATTCTGCAAGCGGCCGGTGCAAGGCGACCGTCAGATGTTCCGGCTGTCGTAGGCCCAATGCAAGAGCGCTTGACGCTGGCGCGGCCGGCAGAACGGATCGCCTGGCTCGCAGTTCCGTTTGATCTGCGCGATATGCCGCCGAAATGCCTTCCAACGCTTGATCTGTCGGCTGTCTTCCTCCGGCAGCCGCCGCCCCATGAAATAGCGGCAATACCACTGGAACCACCCGCGCGGATCGTCGGGATGAAGCCAGCCGTTTTGACGCCATACCGATAACGGCTTGCTCGCATCGACCCCGAAATAATTGAGGGCGTCGTTTCTGCCTGCCGGCGAGAGCTTGGCGCGTGTGAACCAGCTTGAGGGAAACTCTTTCCGGCAGTCGGTCATGTACTTGCCGCCGAAAACGCCGAGCGCCAGCAGTTCCTCGGGCGTCAGCTCGGGCTTGAACTCCGGATCGAATCTGCGCCCGACCGGTTCTGTCAGGAAATACCGATA
>VGEJ01000207.1 GCA_016869335.1 Alphaproteobacteria bacterium
CGGGATGATTTAAGCTCACGGTCTGGCCACGAGCGGCGGGGACGGGAATGGCCGCGGGGTACGGATCGTGAGCGGCAGGCGCCGCGCCCTCGGGCTCTGGCTCGTGCTGCTTCTCGCGCTTGCCGCGGCGGCGGCGCCCGCGACCGCCGGCCCGTTCGAGGACGGCGTCGAAGCCTACGAGCGCGGCGACTACGCCGACGCGCTGAAGCTCTGGCGCCCGCTCGCCGACCAGGGTGACGCCCGAGCCCAGTACAACCTCGGCCACATGTACGCCAGCGGCTCGGGTGTGGCGCAGGACTACGCCGAGGCGGCGCGCTTGTACCGCCTCGCCGCCGAACAGGGCCACGCCTCTGCCCAGAACAACCTCGGCCACATGTACGCCAGCGGCTCGGGTGTGGCGCAGGACTATGCCGAGGCGGCGCGCTGGTACCGCCTCGCCGCCGACCAGGGCAATGCCTACGCCCAGTACAACCTCGGCTTCATGTACGAACACGGCCGGGGCGTGGCGCAGGACTACGCCGAGGCCGTGCGCTGGTACCGCCTCGCCGCCGAACAGGGCGAAGCCCACGCCCAGAACAACCTCGGCCTCATTTACGAATACGGCCGGGGCGTGCCGCAGGACTATGTGCAAGCGCACAAGTGGTACAACTTGGCCGCATCGCGGTACCCGGCATCCGAGGGCGCGGACCGCGATCTGGCCGTCAAGAACCGCGACCGCGTCGCGGCCAAGATGACGCCGGCGCAGATCGCCGAGGCGCAACGGCTCGCGCGCGAATGGCGGCCCGGGCGATGACAGCCGCCCCGCCCACGGGGCGATCCAGGGGTGTCAGAAAGGACGGCATCCCCCTTTTGAGGCGCCCGGCCGGCTGAACGTAACGCGACGAAGCGGCCCGCCAGTCGAGGCCCAAGCGGCGTTCTATCTGTGGGCTAAGTTGTGGGCACGACCGAGGAGTCTAACCAAATACCGCAGAAATCAGCCGTTTATTGAGAATTATTGGCGGATGGGGTGTCCACGAGGGGTTGCCCCCTGCCGGTTTCCAAGGCCGGTGCCTTCAACCGCTCGGTCACCCATCCGGGGCGCGCCCCTCTCTTAGCAGCGCGCTCGGAGGGCGCCAAGGTGCCCATCCGGCCCGCACCCGCCGAGTCGGGCCACGCCCGACTCAACCGACGTTCCAGCAGGAGGGCTCGGGCGATGAGCTACGAGGCCACGGCGCGGGGGCGCTGCCAGACGGCGCGACGGGGCGGAAAGCTCACGGTGGCGACCGTGCCGGTTCCGACCGCGCTTTCGAGCCGGAGCAAGCCCTGATGCAGCTCGACCATAGCCCGTACCAGGGGCAGGCCGAGCCAGGCGCCTTCGTAGCGGCGGGTGAGACCGCTTTCACCCTGCCCGAACGGCTGGAGAACATGAGTGAGCTGCTCGGCGGATATGCCGATGCCGTTGTCGCGCACGGCCAGCTCAAGGCACCCGGCGGCGGTGACGCCAGCCTCCACGATGACCGTGCCGTGCGCCGGTGTGAACTTGATGGCGTTGTTTAGCAGGTTGATCAGGATGCGCTTGAGCATGACCGAATCGGCTCGCAGAGGCGGGAGAGCATCGGACACCCGCTACACCAGGGTCAGGTCCTTCTCGTTAGCGCTGCCACCCAGGATCCCGAGCACCGCCGCGATGCACGGACACACCTCTATCGTGCCTTCGCGCAGCTCCAGCCGGCCCGCCGTAATCTTGGAGATGTCGAGGATGTCATTGATGACGGAGAGAAGACGGTTGCCGCTCTCCTCGATGTCCGCGGCGTACTGGGCGTAGGCCGCCGGCAGGGGGCCGAGAAGTTGATCGCCCATGACTTGGGCGAAGCCGATGATGGCGTTGAGCGGGGTGCGCAGTTCATGGCTCATGTTGGCGAGGAAATCCGACTTGGCGCGATCGGCCGCTTCCGCGGCTTCCTTCGCGCGGCGCAGTTCGATCTCTGCCGCGCGCCGCGCCGTCGTGTCGCGCAAGATCGACTGGATCGCCGGTTGCCCCCCGTAGGTGACGGGCGCGCCCGCGCCCTCCGCATAGAACTCGCTGCCATCGAGCCGGCGGCGGCGCAGCTTGGCAACGTGCTGCGGCTTGCCCGCCAGCACGCGGCGGCGGGACTCGGTGTAGTCCTCGAAGCTCTCCGGGGGGACGAACTCCTTTGCCTCCCGACCGAGGATCTCCGCCTGATGCTTGGCGCCGAGCAGCTGTGCGGCACCGCGGTTGGCAAAGACGAGGCGTCCCTCGACCGAAACGAAGATGGCCTCGGGCGAAAACTCGACCAGGTGGCGGTAACGTGCCTCGCTCTCCGCGAGGGCGGCGTTCATCCGCCGCAACTCGGTGACCTCGACCAGTGCGGACAAGAAGCTTGCGGCTTCGCCCCGCTCATCGCGCGTGGCGATGGCCGACACCAGCATGTCGCGCACTTCGCGGTCCTTACGGACGTATTGGCGGGCGTGGTCGCGTACGGTGCCGTGAGCCATGAGGGTCGGAAGGACCGAGTTCTCCACTTCGGCCTGCGACTCGGGCGTCATGAACTCGGTCGCCCTGTGGCCGATCACCTCGTCGCGGCCATAGCCCATGGCCTCGAGCCAGTGATCACTCACCGACAGCACGCGGAAATCGGTGTCGGTGGAGTGCAGCAGCGCCGGCGTCCGGTTGTAGAGTTCGGCGTAGCGCTGCCGGCTCCGATAGAGATCGTCCTCGGTGCGCTTGCGGTCGGTGATGTCGTGCAGCACGCCCTGCAGGACGAGCCGGCGGCCCGCCGAGTCGTGGACCGCCCGGCAGCGACCGCTCAGCCAGACCGTGCGACCCTAGCGGGTGAGGCAGCGGTAGTCGAGGTCGAGGGCCGCGCCGGCGCCGACGCAGCGCGCCACCGCTTCGGCGAACTGCGCGCGGTCGTCGAGGTGCACGAGATCTGCCGTGGCGTGCGCACGAAGTCCTCTGGAGTGTAGCCGAGCACGGTGGAGACCTGAGGACTGACCCACAGCGTGACTCCAGTCACCGGGTCGGCCGTGTAGGTGACGTCGGGCAAGCCATCGACCAACGCGTGGTAGCGCGCCTCGGAGCGTTCCAACGCGCGTCCCCTATCGCGGCGCGCAGTGTTATCGCGCACCACGGTATAGACCGCGGGGCAACCTTCGTACGTGATCGGCGCACCGGCGATCTCGACCTCGATCTCGCGTCCATCGAGCCGTACCATGCGACGCAGGGTCGTCGGCAGCGGAAGACCGCCTTCGCCAAGCCGAGCGCGTTCGGCGGCGGCCGCACGATCCTCGGGATGGCCTAAATCATAGATGTTGCGCCCGATGAGATCGGATGGCGAGGAAGCGCCGAGCAGCCGGCTAGCGGCCGGATTCAGGTATAGGAAGCGCCCGCGGGCGTAGACGAACATCGCATCCTGAGACTGCTCCACGACGCTGCGATAGAGCCCGGCAGCGCCATTCGCCGGCGGGTGAGCGCTGCGCCTGGCAGGTGGGCATCTGTCTCGCTCGAGCATCGTCGGGATCCGAGTGGTAGGGTTCCTCCCTAGTAACGCAGGAAGTTCCTAACGATCTACTACTATCTATCGTTCTGTTCCCGGGTGTGGCCTTTCCCGGCGATGGTCGGGAGCGTGAGGATCACTCCGAGAAGCGCGATTTCGTTCCCGCCGTGGAGAGGTGCGCAAGCAGCGCCACCAGCGCGGAGGTGGCCATGACGGCGACCATCGGCCGGGCGCTGTCGGCCAGGAGCGCGCCGGCCGCGAGCGAGGTCGCCGCCGCCGCCGCCATCTGCAGGAAGCCGCCGATCCCGGCCGCGGCGCCGGCGCGCGCGGGATCGACGCTGACGGAGGCGGCGATGGCATTCGGGAGGCTCATGCCGTTGCCGAGCGCAACAGCGCCGACGCATCCGAACAGAACGACGGGCGACAGCACGCCGAGGCTGAATACCAGGCCGAGCGGGCCGATGAGCGTCACGGTGCATCCCACCAGGATCATGCGATCGACCCCCACCCGGGCGGAGAATCGACCGGCGAGGAAGTTGCCCGCCATGTACATGGCCGATACGAACAGGAAATAGAGGCCGAATTCGGCCGGCGGTCGCTCCAGCAGGTTCACCATCACATAAGGTGCGCCGCCGAGGAAAGCGAAGAACACGCTTGAGCTCGCCGCGGCCTGCAGCGCATAGCCCAGGAAGGCGCGCTGCCCCAAGAGACCCATCATCCCGGCGATGGTGGGGACGAGCGCCACTTCGCGCCGCTCGCGGTGGCTCTCGGCCAGTGCGTGGTGGGCGGCCAACAGGAGCCCGGCCGCGTAGACGATGACGAAGGCGAACCCGGCCCACCATCCCACCCAGGCCTCGAGGTGGCCGCCGAGCGTCGGCGCCAGCATCGGCGCAATGACCATGCTCATCGTTACGTAGGCGAGGACGCTCGCGGCGCGATCGCGGTCGAACAGGTCGCGAACGATGGCGCGCCCCATGACCAAGCCGGCGCACCCCCCGACCGCCTGCACCAAGCGGCCGGCGATCAGCCACTCGATCCCGGGAGCAATCAGACACAGGCCGCTTCCGAGGAGGAACGTGACCAGCCCGGCCAGGAGGACAGGGCGCCGCCCGTAGCGGTCGGACAGCGGGCCATAGAACAGCTGCGCTACCGCGAACCCGATCAGGTACGACGTGAGAGCGAGCTGCGCCGTCGCGTAGTCCGTCGCGAACACGCGCTCCAGGCCGGGCAGGGAGGGCACCAGCATGTTGAGGGCGAGCGGTCCGAGCCCGGTGGCGGCGATGAGGATGGCGATCGGCGGGCGCGGGGTGTCGATTGAAGCTCGAGGCATGAGACCGTGATCGAGGCGGCGTGCGGCACGACGGCGGCACGCGCGAGGGGTGTGTGCTGGGGTGAGCGTGAGAGGTCAGCAGCCTACCACGGCGCGACTGCGGGTGCGGCGAGCTTTGAGGGTGGGGCGCGCGATGGCTTGGCGTAAATCGCCTGCGGAACTGGTCAGCGTATTCGACGGCTGCGTGCCGGATGACCCGCGGATCGAGCGCCGACAGATGTTCGGCTATCCGTGCTGTTTCCTCGGCGGTCACATGTTCATGGGGCTGCATCAGGAGAACTTCATCCTGCGCTTGGGCGTGGGGACCGGGCGGCACTCGGCGCGCTGGGCGGCACAACGTTCGAACCGATGGCGGGTCGGCCGATGCGCGAGTACGTCGCGGCGCCAACCGCCATGCTCAGCGCACCCGAACAGCTCCGGCCGTGG
>VGEJ01000208.1 GCA_016869335.1 Alphaproteobacteria bacterium
GGGGGGCGCCGAAGGCGGCGGCGAGGCGCTGCCACTCGTGGGCGTTGCCGGCGGCGCCGGCGCGCTCGCGCCCAGGCTCCGCACGATCTCGGCCGGAGTGGGCAACTCCGAGGCATAAGCCAGACGGACCAGCACCATCTCGGTGGCCGCGAGGGGCTCTGGCGCCAACTTGGCCTCGTTCAGGCCCTTGAGCAGCATCTGCCAGGCGCGCGCGAGCGCGGCCATGCCGAGACGGGCCGCCATCTCCTGACCGCGGCGGCGCTCGTCGGCCGTGAGCGCGACGTCGGCGGCCTCGGGCGCGAGCTTGCAGCGGGTGAGCCAATAGGTGAGGCCGAGCAGATCCTGCAGCACGGCGAGCGGATCGCTGCCGGCGGCGTACTGCTGGCGCAGGAGTCCGAGCGCGGCTGCCATGTCGCCGGCAAGAACGCGGTCGAGCAGGTCGAGGCCGCTCGCGAGGTGGCCGAGGCCAAACAGGTCACGCACCTCGCCCTCGGTGACGGCGCCATCGGCATGGGCGATCGCCTGATCGAGCAGCGACAGCGCGTCCCGAACCGAGCCCTCGGCGGCGCGCGCGATGAGGGCGAGCGCCGGAGGCTCGACCGCAACACCCTCGGTCGCGGCGATGGCGCTGAGATGCTGCGCGAGCGGCGCCACTTCGATGCGGCGCAGGTCGAAGCGCTGGCAGCGCGACAGCACCGTCAGCGGAACCCTGCGCACCTCGGTGGTGGCAAACACGAACTTGACGTGCGGTGGCGGCTCTTCGAGCGTCTTGAGCAGGGCGGTGAAGGCCTGGGTCGAGAGCATGTGGACTTCATCGATGATGTAGACCCGATAGCGCGCGGACACCGGCCGATAGCGCACGCCGTCAACCAGTTCGCGCATGTGGTCGACGCCGGTGTGGCTCGCGGCGTCGATCTCGAGGACGTCGATGTGGCGATCCTCGGCGATCGCGTGGCACGGCTCGCACCGCCCGCACGGGCTGGCGGTCGGTCCACCCTGGCCGTCCTCACCGATACAGTTCAGCGCGCGGGCGATGATGCGCGCCGTCGTCGTCTTGCCGACGCCGCGCACCCCGCTGAGCATATAGGCATGCGCCAGCCGGCCGCTCGCGAACGCGTTGCTCAGCGTCCGCACCAGCGCATCCTGACCGATCAGCTCGGTCAAGCGCGTCGGGCGGTACCTGCGCGCGAGTACCCGGTAAGTGGTGGCGGTCATCTCCGGGGGGCGGGCTCGCTGGCCATCGATCCGGCGCCTATTGCCGTCCCACGCCGCAGGCACGGGGCGGCGGGAGGCTGGACGAACGACCCGAGCACCTCTCGTTACGGCTGCTTCCTTCCGGACCTGACCGGGTTGGCGAGTGCGCCCGTCCGCCGCCAACCCCCTCGGGTACTATAGCAGGAATCGTTGCGCGGTCCAGGCGCCGCAATCAGCGGAAGACGTGGCTGCCGACGAGCCAGGCGCCGAGAGCGATGAAGACGAGGCCGGCGATCAGTTGCAGCGGCAGGCGGACGACGAGCCGGCCGCCCGCGTCGCCGACGAACGCCGCGATCGCGGTCGACGAGGAATGACGTGAATGATAGCGGGGGCGTGGTGGTCGGTCCCATCGTTGCTCCGCCGGCCCCGCTGTGCCACGGTGCCCGCGCAGTGAGCGAGGCGATTGAACGCGCATGAGCGCAGCGCGCCCCGAGCCCTACGTCTTTGCCGGCAATCCGCTCGACCGGGTGTCGCATCTTCGCCGCGACGAGGCGTGGCTGGCGGCGGCACTCGCCGATCCGGATGCGCGCCTCCTGCCGTTCTGGCAGCTTCGCCCGCTGGTCGGCGCGGCGAACCGGCTGGCGTGGCAACCGGCGCGGGAACTGGCCGGGCATGCAACGCTCGGCACCGTCGTTCTGCTCGGTCAGGCCGAGGGGCGGTCGTTCTTTGCCGCCGACTTCTCGGCGCTGCCGGAGCCGGAACGCGAGGGGCCACTGGCCGGCTGCGGCGCGTTCGTTGACGCGCGCGGCATTGCGCCGCAGCTTCCCGTGGCCGAGACCGGCGTCCTGGCCCAGGCCCGCGCGCTTGTGGATTGGCACCTGCGCCACGGCTTCTGTGCGGCTTGCGGTGCGCCGACCCGCTCGATCGAGGCCGGCTATAGCCGGCGCTGTACCGCCGAGGCGTGCAAGGCCGAACACTTCCCGCGTACCGACCCCGTGGTGATCATGCTCATCGTCCGGGCCGATACCGCGCTCCTCGGCCGCCAGGCCCGGTTTTCCTCAGGGATCTACTCGGCGCTCGCCGGCTTCGTCGAGCCGGGCGAGACGATCGAGGACGCAGTGCGCCGCGAGGTCGCGGAGGAGGCGGGCATCTCGGTCGGTGCGGTACGCTACCACTCCTCGCAACCCTGGCCGTTCCCGTCCTCGCTCATGATCGGCTGCATCGGCGAGGCGGAGAGCGGCGAGATCCGCATCGATGGACACGAGATCGAGGATGCGCGCTGGTTCCCGCGCTACGCGATTGCGGCCGCGCTTGACCGGGCCATTCACGGCGCCACGGGGGGCTTCCGCATGCCGCCGCCCCTGGCCATCGCGCATCAGCTTGCGCGCTGGTGGGTGGCTGAGGGCTGAACGCGGCCGGCAAGCCTCTTGACGCGATCACAGCCTTCGCTTACATGGTCTCAGCGCCTAGCACTCACCAGAGGTGAGTGCTAACAGTGCCGCGGGACCTGGCTCAACACGCCGTGGTCCGCTCACCGAACCAAGGAGGTAGTGGCGACATGCAGTTCCGGCCCTTGCAGGACCGCGTGCTGATCCGCCGGCTCGAGAGCGAGGAGCGCAGCTCGGGCGGCATCATCATTCCTGACACCGCCAAAGAGAAGCCGATGGATGGCGAGGTCGTCGCCGTCGGCCCCGGCGTGCGCGACAAGGACGGTACGGTCCACCCGCTCGACGTGAAGGTGGGCGACCGCGTCCTGTTCGGGAAGTACGCGGGAACGGAAGTCAAGATCGACGGCGAGGATCTGTTGATCCTCAAAGAGTCGGACATCTTCGCGATCGTCGTCGCGGTCGAGAAGAAGAAGACCAAGAAAGCGGCGTGAGGTCGTGAAGTAAGGAGAATCCGAGATGGCAGCAAAAGACGTCAAGTTCCACGCCGATGCCCGCGCGCGCATGCTGCGCGGCGTCGATGTTCTCTCCAACGCGGTCAAGGTGACCCTTGGTCCCAAGGGCCGCAACGTCGTGCTCGACAAGTCGTTCGGCGCCCCCCGCATCACCAAGGACGGCGTGACCGTCGCCAAGGAGATCGAACTCTCCGACAAGTTCGAGAACATGGGCGCACAGATGGTGCGCGAGGTCGCGTCCAAGACCAATGACGTGGCCGGTGATGGCACCACCACCGCGACCGTGCTGGCCCAGGCCATCGTGCGCGAGGGCGCCAAGTCGGTCGCCGCCGGCATGAACCCGATGGACCTCAAGCGCGGCATCGACATGGCCGTGGGGGCGGTCGTCGAGACGCTGAAGAAGCGCTCGAAGAAGATCCAGTCGAACGAGGAGATCGCTCAGGTCGGCACGATCGCCGCGAACGGTCAGCGTTCGATCGGCGATCTCCTGGCGCAGGCCATGGACAAGGTCGGCAAGGAGGGCGTCATCACGGTCGAGGAGGCGAAGAGCCTCGAGACCGAGCTCGACGTTGTCGAGGGCATGCAGTTCGACCGCGGCTACCTCTCGCCCTACTTCATCACCAACGCCGAGAAGATGATCGCGGAGATCGAGGACGCCTACGTCCTGCTCCACGAGAAGAAACTGTCGAGCCTGCAGACCATGCTGCCGCTGCTCGAGGCGGTGGTGCAGTCGGGTCGGCCGCTCGTCATCGTGGCCGAGGACGTCGAGGGCGAAGCGCTGGCCACGCTCGTCGTCAACAAGCTCCGCGGCGGTCTCAAGGTCGCGGCGGTCAAGGCGCCGGGCTTCGGCGATCGGCGCAAGGCGATGCTCGAGGACATCGCGATCCTCACCGGCGGTCAGGTCGTCTCGGAGGATCTCGGCATCAAGCTCGAGAACGTCACCCTCGACATGCTCGGGCGCGCCAAGCGCGTGCGTATCGCCAAGGAGGAGACCACGATCGTGGAGGGTTCCGGCTCGAAGTCCGGGATCGAGGGGCGGTGCAATCAGATCCGCCAGCAGATCGAGGAGACTACCTCGGACTACGATCGCGAGAAGCTGCAGGAGCGCCTGGCGAAGCTCGCGGGCGGCGTCGCGGTGCTCAGGGTTGGCGGCGCGACCGAGGTCGAGGTCAAGGAGAAGAAGGACCGCGTCGAGGACGCGCTCAACGCGACCCGCGCCGCGGTCGAGGAGGGCATCCTGCCGGGTGGTGGCGTGTCCTACCTCTATGCCTTGAAGTCGCTCGACAAGCTCGAGGTCGAAAACGACGACCAGAAGGCGGGCATCGGCATCGTCCGCAAGGCGCTTGCCGCCCCGGCGTGGCAGATCGCGGCCAACGCCGGCGTCGATGGCTCGGTCGTGATCGGCAAGATCCGCGAAAGCAAGGACACGAGCTGGGGCTACGACGCCCAGAACGACACCTTCTGCGATCTGGTCAAGGCCGGCATCATCGACCCGACCAAGGTGGTTCGTACCGCCCTGCAGGACGCGGCTTCGGTCGCGGGCCTCTTGATCACGACCGAGGCGATGGTGGCTGAGCGGCCCGAGAAGAAGGCCACGCCATCCGCCCCGCCGGGTGGCGACATGGGCGACATGGACTTCTAGCTCGATCGAACGCGCATGCGACGAGGGCGGGCCCCCACGGCCCGCCCTTTTTTGCGCTGGCCGCTAGCGCCGAAGTTGGGTCGGCGCGCGGCCGCGGTAGTCTTGCAGGCGGGTCACGCGGAGCGCTCGAAAGCCGTGGCTGTCGAGCGCGCGCTGCCAGGACAGAAACTCTTCGGTCGAGAGCGAGTAGTGCTGGCACGCTTCCTCGAGCGTGATCACGCCCGAACGCACCGCGGCGACGACGACCGCCTTGCGCCGTACTACGCAGCGCCTGGTGTCGGCGGGGGGCAGCTCGACCGCGGGCGCTCGAGCGTTCCTCCGCGCCGGCTTGCCTTGTGCTCCGTCGTCAACCATGGATCCATCACTCCCGAGGACCCAAGATAGCGCGGGCTGACTTAAAGAAGTCGCTACGCGAGCCACTGCGAGAGTTGCGAAGTATT